>CBDTVC010000526.1:0-3201 GCA_965363925.1 uncultured bacterium
GGGTTGGGACGGCTCGATGCGAATCGAATCTCGCGAGGCGCTATTGTTTGATCTATGGGTCAACGAGTTGGAAGATGCCTCGTGGGACGAGGAAGTTTTCGGAGGCGTTAACAAGCCGCATCTTTCCCGCCTGATCTCTCTCGCGTACGACGATCCGACTTCTTTATGGTTTGATGCCGTGGGAACCGCCAAGAAGGAGGTGGCCGCTGACATCCTGGCAAGTAGTTTTGAACAGGCGGTGGAGATTCATATATCATCTGGCGGACAGGAGCAGGCTTGGGGAGAGGTCCACCAGGTTGAATTCCGCCACCTGACTCGATCCGAACAACTCCGGCCGTTCTGGCGCGGACCCCAACCGTACCCCGGCTATTCTGAAACCTTGTCGCCCGGAGCCGGCCGCACCGTGGTTCACTCTGCGTCCTGGCGCATGATCGTCGATTTTGGTACCGAACCGCCAACGGCAGTCGGGATCTTTCCGGGTGGGCAGAGCGGCAATCCACTCAGCCGCAATTACGACAGTGCCATCGATCCTTACCTCTCATTCGACTATTTCCCACTGAAACGGTTATTATCAGTCGCAGATTTGAATGCGGATCACACTTTGATGCGGTTAATACCCTGAATACAGGGCTCTCCCAACGACCGTTCCGCTTGCCGGATAACCACCGGATATCTACGTCCTGAGGCCCGTCGTGGCCGGTTTTCTACGATAGAGAGAAGTAATTATGGCTGGAACTGCAATTGAGCCGACGTCCGAACATCGATTTTCATCGCGATGGGGTCTACTCCTCTCGGTTCTTGGAATTGCCGTCGGGACCGGAAACATCTGGCGTTTCCCGAGAATTGCCGCTGCCAATAGTGGCGATGAAGGGGCCGGGATGTTCTTGATTGCCTGGTTTGTCTTCCTGCTTATCTGGAGCATACCGTTGATAATCACGGAGTACGCGCTGGGCCGAAAAGGTCGGATGGGCGTCGTTGGTACGTTTGCTCAACTTGCCGGAAAGCGCTACACGTGGATGGGTGCCTTTGTGGCCTTCGTAGCTACCGCGATCATGTTTTACTACTCGGTAGTTGCCGGCTGGTGTATGTACTATTTCCTGACATCCGTCTCGACGGACCTGCCTCTCACCCTAGCCGCTTCACAGCAGACATGGGAAGGATTTCAGGGAAGCGGTTTGCCGGCGGTATTTCACGGGGTCGCGATGCTTGGTGGAGCCTTTGCAGTCTGGAAGGGAATCAAGTCAATTGAGCGTGTAAATAAGATATTGATCCCGTCGCTGTTCGTGATCGTCCTCATTGCGTTCGTCCGTGCGATGACGTTAGACGGTGCGATGGAGGGCGTCAAGTTTCTTTTTACTCCAGATTGGTCCATGATTGGCAATGCCAGAATGTGGCTTGAGGCGCTGACCCAGAATGCGTGGGATACCGGTGCCGGATGGGGACTTATACTGACTTATGGCGCCTACATGCATCGGCGGCAGGGTGTCGTAAAGAATGCGTTCATTACGGGCGTCGGCAACAACCTCGTTTCCATTATCTCGGCCGTAACAATCTTTGGGACCGTTTTTGCGGTACTCGGAAGCCAGATGGGAACGCCGGAAGTACTCGCTATTATGCAGGATAGTGGTCCGGCGAGTACCGGCCTGACCTTCTACTGGATGCCGCAGCTATTCCAGCAGATGCAAGGTGGCCGTGTCATAGCGATTTTGTTCTTCCTTGGGTTGTCATTTGCGGCGTTTTCGTCTCTTATCTCAATGATTGAGTTGGCCACCCGCGTCTTCGTGGACCTCGGGTTTACGCGGAGGCGAGCCATTGCGATCGTTTGCGGATCAGCGTTCGTTTTGGGCATTCCATCCGCAATCAGTCTTGACCTGCTCGGAAATGATCACCTCACGATCCTTGGGAATCAGGATTTTGTATGGGGTATAGCCCTAATGATTTCGGGAGCGTTCGTCGCTTTTGCAGTTTACAAGTACGGAATTGAAGACTTCAAGCGAGATGCCATCGCTGGTGGTGACGACGACTGGAAAGTTGGACCGATCTACACTGCCCTCATTCGGTTCGTAGTTCCAATTCAGGCAATTGTTCTTCTCGGCTGGTGGCTCTACCTCTCGGCATCGGTTTACGCCCCTGATACCTGGTACGATCCGACCGATCCGTACAGCGTTGCGACTTGTCTGGTGCAGTGGGGGATTGTGCTCATCGTTTTCATCGCTCTCAACAAGCGAATGGCTGAAAACACACTCCAACACAGGCCATTAGTGGCCGACTCAGACTAGGTGGCCGACCAGCCGGCAGGATGGCAAATGCCGTTTTTAGCAGTCCTCAAGTTTAGTGGATAGTAGTCGATAACTCGGATGTTCTCCCCGTTTTCATTCGGGTCAAAAAGCGACTCTAACGCCTTACTTGATCGTCCGCACCGTGTTATATCGCCGGTCTCTGTTGATATGCGCCCTGTTCGTACTAGGTCTCTGTACGTACGCGGGAACGGCGAACGGTAGCGTTGTATCCGTTTCGGATCCATTTCCCGTGTACGATCTGAGGCAGGACAACAACGACGATAACGTCCCCGACTTACTCGGACAGACGGTCAACGTCCGAGGACGGATCTCGCTCATCACCATCGGTATTCTTCGGGACGAGCTGTTGGCCGTTCTCCAAGACGGCACCGCCGGCGTGCTGGTTGGAAACATTGCAACACTCGGCCTCGCGGTCGGCGACTCGGTTTCAGTTAAAGGCAAAGTCAGCACCCTTGGCAACGACGTATTGATCAATGCTATCACAGCGCTGAGGATCGACGTTCCGCAAGAGTTACCAGTTGCCCGCACGGTTGACGAATCAGTGATCGATCTCGGCGCCTGGTATGGAAAGCGGGTCGAGATGGCCGGGTACGTCATCAGGCTTGAGGACAACGATTACGGTTCAACGATGGTCTTGGGTCGAATGGGCGGGATGGTGGTTGTTCGCTCACCCATTAAACTGTCATCGCCGGATTTCCCACCTATAGGACCCGGTGATTATGTCAAGGTAAGTGGTGTACTATCAGCCACTGCACCTGCTGAAGGACCATTCCCGCGCCTGATCATTTCGTCGGGTAAGCACATTACGCCGTCGATTCCGCTGCAGCCCTACTTTCAGTGGGGCCTGCTGGTAACAGCCGTAGTTACGCTGCTGCTGATCTACCTCATCGCTGCATTTATT
>CBDTVC010000527.1:0-3191 GCA_965363925.1 uncultured bacterium
CCGCGGCTTGAAGGCCTCAACTTGATCACAATCGATTATCTAAAGGAGACCGCTGACCTGGCAAAGAAGCATAATTTCCAACTCTGCGTTCATGCCATTGGCGATCGGGCTAACCGCGAAGTGTTGGACGTTTACGAGTCATTGTTTGACGGCGACGGTGTCGACCGTCGCTGGCGGATCGAACACGCACAGCATCTGAACCTCGCTGAGATCCCGCGTTTCGCAGAGCTAGGCGTTATCGCATCAATGCAGGCCGTGCATGCCACCTCAGACGGCCCGTGGGTACCCGACCGGATCGGAGATCAACGCGCCGAAGAGGGTGCGTATGTCTGGCAAAAGTTGATGGAGTCAGGCGCGATTGTGACAAACGGAACTGACGCCCCCGTCGAAGATGTCGCCCCGCTAGCAAGCTACTATTCGTCCGTTACCAGAATGATGTCGAACGGAAAATCGTTCTATCCGGACCAGAATATGTCCCGAATTGAAGGGCTTAAGGCGTATACGATCAACAATGCGTACGGCGGATTTGAAGATGACATCAAAGGGACGCTCGTGCCGGGAAAACTCGGCGATATTGTGGTCCTTTCGAACGACATCCTGACAGTTCCTGACGACGAGCTGCTCAACACAAAAATTGACTACACGATTGTCGGCGGCAAAGTTGTGTACGAGAGGAACTAGCCGTTCACTTATAGGTCCGCGTGAGTTTATCGATGACTGCTAGTCGCAAATCGCGCCTGGTTTCGAGCAACGTAATTCCGGATCCTGGTTTGGTGTGGTCAATGAAGGTTAGACCATTTTCATTGCCTCCAGCCAGGTAGTCACTGATGGCGACAGAGTAGGTCTTTCCGAGATCAATTGGTGCGCCGTCGACAAACCAACCGGTCGGACTTTCTGCCACGTTATCTGTTGTCTGGAGGAACCCACCAGCGCCTTTCATATTGCTGCTCTCAGTTAGCGCCCGGGCGAGCAATGCGCCCGTCATCTCAACGTGGAGTGTTTTGCCGGGAAATGGTAAGATCCGGATTACATCGTACTGAGAAAGCGGGCCGGCCGGAATGTAGTCATCGATTCGAATCGACCCACTGTTGAAAAGGCCGATGCCTGCACCGGCGTCTTCTCGCATTGCTTCCGCGATGAGGCGTGTCAGTCTCGTCGGGCGAAACCGAACGCTGCTTTCGAGCCCATCCATCTGGTCCGTGGTTACTGCAACCGTTTTGGCAGGATCAAATCCGTTCTCCCGAAAACCACTGAACGCAATCTCAAGCCACTGATCTCCAATAGCCAGTAATTCTCTATCGCGGACAACATCGATGGTCATCGGGACAAACTCAGATCTGACGGACGTTTTACGAGTCACCGGGTCGAAGTGCATGTAGTGAACGTAGGCTGAACGCGCGTTGGCATCAGCCTTCGCAATCGGCGTCATTCCTTCCCCGCGAAAGAGGAGCATATTGCTGTGCTCATGCCCTCCCATGATGAGTGACAACTCGGAGGATTGCTCCGCAACCAGCGCATCCTGCTCCGCCTCCATGTGCGTCAACCCAACAAGGACGTCATGAGTGTTGCTCATCTTTAAGACATCACTACGAATGGATGCAATCGGATTGCTGTAGCGAACGTATGAAGCCTGGTTACTGGTGAGCATCGACGACAAGATTCCGACGCTGATCGAATCTCCAAACTGGTTACCAAGACGAAGCGTCGCCGTGCGGGTGATTTCATCAAATGCCCGTCCCGCTGCATCCGTGACATTGCCACCCACCCAGGTGAATTCAGCTTCCGAAAGCCGCTTCCGGAATGCCTCTTCGGCAATGTCGAACTCGTGATTGCCGAGGGCCGCGTATTCTACGCCGAGTGCATTTAGCATCGCGACCATTTGTTTACCCGCCAACCGCTCTCCGTCTACCTTTGCATTCCCGGCGGCTGACGGGCTTAGGAAATCCCCGCCCATGACCGTGACCACCCGATTCCCGTCGCGCATCAACTGCTTTCTCAGTGTCGCGACGCGCTCCAGTCCGCCCGGCTGGACAGACGTTGACGGAACGATCTCGTAGACATCATTAATCTGAAGAAAGACCCATTCGATCGACCGGTCCTGCAGCGCAGTCGTTACGCCCGCTTGATTGATCCTTTCAGAGGTAGTGGCCGTCGTCCGACATCCTGCGAGGACGAATAGTGTTGCCAATACGAGTACAACGCCGAACTGCCTTGGGTGCCTATAATTTGAGAGATACATCGTCATCAGTTTCAAATTTATTTGTATGCGTGGTAATCAGTTACGGGAGTGGCCACGCTTTCGAATAGCGAAATCTTGCCGATTACTGGTTCACAAATTGGCCCCGAAAACCAGGTTATTTGAGATGAAGCGTGTTTGTGCAGCCCTAATTCTTCTTACACTGTCAGGATCAGGTGTTTATGCCCAGTCGGGAATATACCTCCGGCTCGGCAACATCGGCGGCGAGATTGCAACCGGGTCCTATGAGGGATGGATTCAGATTCAGACGTTTGAGACGGATTGGAGCCACGCCGAGGCACAAATGACCGGCAATCTGCGCCGCCGGCCAGATGTTGTCGTCGGCGACATCGTCATGTCCAAAGAGATCGACGCCTCAACTCCAATGCTGATGAAGTTCGCTGCCACGGCCGAGATCCTGCCCGCCGCCGCACTCGTTCTGGTGAAGGAAGGTAAACCGTTTATACGCTATGACCTTCGGAACGTACTCGTCGACGCGTATTCAATCTCGGCTTCAACAGATGCTAATCTTGAAGAAATCGCGCTTCAGTTCGACGAAATCTTGATTACATACCTACCGGAGTCCGGAAGCCCCTTTTCAGGTTCGTTCCAGTGGAATCTGATGCAATAGACCAGCGGTTGGGTTATTGACGCCCCAACGGAGAAAATCTCGCTTCGGATTAACTTTGTTGTTCCAATTACCGGGATTATTGACGTAATTGGCGTTAGTAAAACGTTGATTACGTGCGTCTCTTGCAGCAAATTATCATTCTGACTTCGCTCGGCGCTCTGCTGGCTGCTAATCCTGTCAGACCTGAACGCGTCGACACAGATGCAAATGTCTCGACGTTCGCGAAATCTACTCGGTCAGATTGTCGCCAACCTTACGCTGCGCACGCGGCCGCCTTGTTTCACATCCAGTCGCGTCCGTTCCAAAATCGACTCGAACGGTTTG
>CBDTVC010000528.1:0-3189 GCA_965363925.1 uncultured bacterium
AATCCATCCGGCAACGTTGAGATATCCCAAACGGCGAGCGTGTCCTCGAAGACCTGACCTGAAGTTGGTCCCGATATTGGCGTGAACGACTCAGCCCGCAAATCCTGGTCTCCATCCGCAAATGATAGCGTGTAATTGACGAGTGATGGACTGACTACGGATCCTACTATCGAAATTGTCGCATCTTGAAATCCGTCGTTTTGATTCGGATGCAGAATTGTAGCTCGGGCAGGCAATGTGGCGAGTACTGCAGCGACTGGATTGACGCGCCCTGCGCCTGTGCGATGATCCCATCCAGACTCACCGAGGTCAATAGCGGTTGAAGTGAGAATAGCGCGGATGGATTGGGGCGTTAGGGACGGGTTCACTGATCGCAAGAGCGCAGCCGTCGCGGCAACCATAGGCGCGGCCATGGAGCTTCCACTTTGACGTCCATAAAGAACGGAGTCGTCAATCGACAACGCGGCTCCAGGCATTAGAGTGGTGAATATCTGCGACCCCGGTGCTCCAATGTCGACACCAACTCCAAACGTGGCGCGTCCGGCCGGTCCGACACCGCCCGAGTCGAGCCAAACGATGGACAGAACCTCAGGATAGTCAGACGGGTAGTGCGGGTCATCCCCGCCAACATTTCCTGCAGATGCAACAACGATGACACCCTTCGCAGTTGCGTATTTGATGCTCTCGTGCATCAGCGGTGAGTAGTATGAGTCGCCAAACGATAGGTTCAGTACATCGATACCTGAATCCGCGGCGTAGACAATCGCGGCGGCAATGTCGTCGTCATCTCCGCGGCCGTCACTCCCGAAAGCGCGCAGGACAACAACCCGAACTCCAGGTGCGATTCCTGCGATTCCAATCGAATTGTTGGCGCGAGCTGAGATTACACCCGCAACGCTGGTGCCGTGACCAGAGCCATCGTCCCTGGGGTCCGGATCGCGGGTCCGGAAGTCCCCCGCATCTACACTTCGAGGACGGTCGACAAAGTCAAAGCCGATCACGTCGTCTGCGTACCCGTTGCCATCTTCGTCAATGCCATTGACGTCCGAAGCGCTGAACACGCCGTCCTTGTCAAGGTCTTCGGCCTCGTTGATCCAAACCTGACCATCTAGATCCGGGTGTTCAAGAAATATGCCCGTGTCGATTAATCCGACTCGGACGCTGCCTTCTCCTTTGGTAACCTTCCATGCGTTTTCGATTCCGAGAAGTCGAAAGTGTTCAAGGCTGTCAGCATACAGGTCATCTGATCGTGGAACAGCGGAGTCAAAATATTCTGATTTCGTCCGGGACGGCAACTCGGTTGCGCCGGACAAATGGTCGAGCTGGTACCGATGGTTCCACTGGGCAAACGAGACGCGACTGTCACTGGACAAACGGCGCAGGGCATCCAATGCAGCGGATGAGTCCGGGTACGTTAGCTGGAACGTGCCCAGTAAGGGGCTGCTTACCGTTGCTACCCCGCTGTTCGTCGTAAGAGGAACCGTTGCGAGCGGAGCTCCGAGGAGGGACTCCATATTCTTTCCGGCCGCGCTCGGATTTACTAGTCGCTCCCGCAACTCGGTCGATGCAGGCGAAGGCCGCAGCAACACGTCCACTTGACCCGAGGAGACGTTGGGAATCAATCCTACAAGGCAACAAAATACAACTGCGCTCAGGCGACCGATTTGACTTAGTCTGCTGGCGTGTCGAGTCTTCTCCAATCGAGGGGCAGCAATTCTACCGAGCGAGACGAAAGTCATTTTGACTCCGTTCGGATTTAGAAGCGTCGTGCCGCATCCGTGACTAGCGAGATTGTTCAAGAACTTGTGCGAGTATACCGGTAAGAAGTCTGCGATCATACTTCTGAACTTCCGCAACGGATCCGACGGGCAACCGTTTTTCCCTCCACTGATCCAGCAGACTCCCGATCGCGCGGGCTGTGTTGGTTACGTCGTCGGGATCGACAATCGTGGCGGCCGAATAGTGTTCAAGGTCGTTTCGTGCGGCACCAGCTGGGATAAGCGCCAGTATCGGCTTTCGTGCGCCAAGGTATTCGTACAACTTCCCGGTAGAAATCTGTTCGGCACCCCGGGCGTTTCCGATGGTCATCCATAGAACGTCCGCAGACGTCATTCGTTCGCAGACGCGGTTGTGTGGTAAGTAGCCATGCATTGAGATGAGATCCTCAATGCCGAGGCGTTTGGCAAGTTCGTGCCCCGTATCCGGAAACAACCCAGCAAATTCCAGACGGATTTCTTGCCGGTCCTGTGGGTGATTGCTCAGCCATTCGGCCACGCCCCGCAGAAACGTGTCGGGTTGTTGGGCATCATAGAAAACGCCAGTGTAAAGAAACGTGCAGGTATTCTTTGACGCTGGTTCCAGGCTGGACGGTTTCGCAGCGATCAGATCATCCGCGTCATAACCCTGTGGAATGATGTGCACACGTCCAACAAATTCTGGATTACGAGTTTCGAGAGCGTCGGCAATAAATGAATTAATTGTTACGCAAGCGGACGCGGTCTGCATGACGCGGGATTCCATGTGTTTGTGAATCCGCTTGTGCAGCGTGGTCGGGTACCTGTGCCGAGGGTTGTCCAGCCAGTCGTCCCGGAAGTCGAGAATAAGAGGGATGTTGAACTTCTTCGCTAGCCGGGCTCCGGCCAGGTGCGCCGTATAAGGCGGAGCGGTCGATATAATGGCACTAATCGATTGCTCTTCAATTACTTTTCTCGCTGCTTTCAACACGCTTGGGTACCAACCAATTTTGTTGTCTGGCAGGAGCAGGAGTTGCGTGGCTGAGCTTAATCGCTTGCGGTTCTTTTCGTTCGGAAACGGAACGGTACTACTGGATTTGCTTCGTACACGGGCCAGGCGCGTGGGATCAAATGAAGCCGTTCGGACAATTGTGATGTCTTCACTATCGACATCAGCTAGTAGGGAATCGTCGTGTGCAAAATACGCGGCCGGTCTGGGCGTGACTACGGTCGGGTACCATCCGTATTCCGGAAGGTATTTGACAAACTTTGTTATGCGCTGAACGCCGCTAAGTCCAAGCGGTGGGAAGTAATACGCTAGTACGAGAACATTCATTGGCGCTATTCGACAACGAAGAGTTCACGTGAGGAAGCAGTAAGGTTCTCGCAGCCCCCCTCTCGCAGGATAATCATATCTTCAATCCGGATTCCAAATCGACCTGGAAGGTAAACTCCG
>CBDTVC010000529.1:0-3184 GCA_965363925.1 uncultured bacterium
CCTTCAGTACTACTTTTGCTAGTTCTTAGAACTTGAAGCGAACACCCAATTGGATGCGGTACAACGAATCATTGGTATCAAGGTCGGTTCCTTCGTAGAAGATGCTTTCTACTTCGTAAACGCCACCACCAATCGCATTTTCATCAAGTTGCAGTACGCGAACGCCTTCCTGAATGTCACCAGTATCTGCAAAGCGCTTCAGGTTGTTGCTATCCGAGAACAGATTCAACGCATTCTCTATATCGAAGAATATTGCCAGCGAGTGATCGCGCCATAGTGGGACGTCCTGCTGGATGCGAATGTCGAGATCTGTACTCCAAGGGCTGTTGAAACCGTTCTTCGGAGCAAAACCACCGGCATAAGCACTCAGGCCCGACTCGTCGAGGAATGTAAAGAAGGTATCAATCTCTTGCTGCGAAAAGCCATTAGTCGTGAAGTCCATCACTGGATCATTCGGTCCCGTCGGCACATATATCAAGATACTTTCTTCATCGTCTGAGTCGCCAAACAGATCTTCAACCGTGTCGTCCTCGTACGTGTAGCTGAACGGACGTCCCGAACGTCGCTGCAGGAAGAACGCGAACGATGTCGGATGATTCTCAAAGAAGTAGTGCTTCAGTTGGCCGCGGAGTACAAAGTTGTGCTCATTGGCCCACAGTGCTGGTCCCAAGGTGTTGTTGTTTATAGTGAACTTCGCAACTTCCTCGTAGCTTGAGCCGGCTGTCGAGCTGTTAACCGGGTTACCGACTTCAGCATCCAGCCACGCGTATCCGAAACCAAGATTGAAGGATGTTTTGTCCGTAAACTGGAACTCCTTCGACAGCTGAAAGGACAACGACGCGGTTGAACCCTCGACGCCATTAGTCATCAGGATGTCCTGATTCGAATTGCGCGTGTCGTTGCAAGGATTAAGAGGATCATTGCTTGTTCCGGCATTGGCAAAGCCACCGCGTATACCATTGAACGTTGCGTTACAGCCGGCGGCTAGAGGGTCAACCTCAAAAAATTGCTCTCGACCGTCGGGCAATGTAACGCCGCCGGGGGTAAGTCGCAGGTCTACCCAGTCAACGGCATTCTTGTGATCCGTGTAGATGTAGTCAATGCGTACTTCCATGTCATTCAGGAATTCGATACCCGTTTCGAAGACATGTGCAAGACCAATGCTCCAGCGATGGTTCGACGGTAGATCGAAGTTGGGGTCAACCGCTGCGACCGACCCGGTATTCGCATTCGCACTAACGGCCGCGGCGGTCGGAAGACAGCCAGGAAGACCGGTAAACATCCCATTGCCATCGGTAACTTGCAGCGCGCCGATTGGACAATCGCCCTCATTGGCAGAGCCAATCGCACCACCGAAGTTTTGATAGGCATTAGCGAAATGAACGGTCGGATCACCGCCACCGAAAACGCCGAAACCGGCACTTATCTGTGTCGCACCCCAATTGCTCGTCGGCAAGTCCCAAGTCACACCGAGCCGCGGCTGGAGTAAATCCAGGCCATCAAAGGTTTGCGTATTTGCGAAACCATAGCGCTGCTCGAACACCGGATTGGCAGTTGGAACGTCGCTTGAATTGTATTGGTCGTAGCGCAAGCCCGCGATCAGAGTAACCGCGTCATTGAACTGCCACTCGTCCTGCAAGTAAATGCTGTCAACATCGCGTTCGAACGACGCACTTGCGTCACGCGGGTCCTGCGTAAACGACCCGTTCATATCGAGCTCACTGGCTGTACCCGCCTGCAAATCTGCAATGGTGTCAAAAACGATCGTGCCGGTAGCGTCCGGAATGAACAGATTGAAGACGTCGCGAGTTTCACGTTCAACACCGAAGGTCAGTGTGTGGTCACCCATCACATAGTCAGCCGATAACTTGATTTGATCGATCGAGTACTTCAGATCGTTCGCTGAGCGGAAGAAGCCCGGACCGCTGGTGAGAATAGTATCGCCACCGCCATCTTCGACTTCGATGCGCGGAATTGGATTTGCATCTTGCGCTTCACCGCCACCAACCGGGCCCTGGATATCGACAACGTCGATCGTTGAATAACGGAATTCTGTCGAGAGGTTATCCGTCCAGTCCGAGAACAATCGAAGGGAAATTGTATCCTGATCGATACCCTCGAGCTCAAAGTTATCTGAGAACGTAAAACCGCCAAAGCCATAATCGTCAGGGTCTGTATTCAGCTCTTCGAGTTTTGTATACGTCATCTCAGCGCGGTGCTGATCATTAATGTTCCAGTCCAGGCGTACAAAGGTACGCTCACTGAACTGCGGCAATGTACGAACAATGCTGCCAACGTCGCGTCCGTACTGGTTCAATAGAATACCGCCGATAGTGTTGGCGTCTGCGACTGTGAGGTCGCCTTCGTTTGCGAAACCGCCACCAATAGGGCCGTCGTTCTGCACACTGGCTTCATCAGTCTCTTCGTACGCAACGTAAAAGAACAGTTTGTCCTTAATGATCGGACCACCGATGTCGATGCCCCAGTTAGTGTCTTCGAACGGATCGGAGCTGACGGTATTGCCTTCAAGCTTCGTGCCCGTGAGACCTTCATCGTTGTACAAGTAAAAAACGGATCCATGAAACTCGTTTGAGCCGGGCTTTGTCACAACGTTGATCGCACAACCGGTGAACTGGCTGTACTGTACGTCGAGCGGCGCAAACTCAACCGATGTCGAAGCGACTGTGTCGAATGGAATCGGGAAAGCGAAACGCGCCGCAGTACCGGTTCCTTCGTTCAGGCCGAAACCATCGACTGCGAGGCTGCCATCAATCGTAAATGCGTTTGAGCGCGGCGCACCACCCAAGCAGTTGATACCCGAACCTGCGCCACCGTCGGCGCGTCCCAGGCTCACACGTGGATCGATTCGGATAACGTCACGGACCTGGCGAGCAATACTTGGCATGGACTCAATGTCAGCGAGCGTAAACGAGCTACCCGGACCGATTGCCAGATCGATCGTTTCGACCTGTTTGGCAGTTACTGTTATCTCCTCTATTTGAGAAGTCGCCGCGAGAACGATATTGAATGAGGCAGCCGCCGAAAGATTCGTATAGACATCCGTTACAACAGCATTCTGGTAGTTACTCGACTGAACACTAATTGTATACGGGCCACCTACTGGCAGGCCGCGGATTTGAAATGTGCCATTGTCGCTTGTGCTTCCGGATTTTGTGGCACTGGT
>CBDTVC010000530.1:0-3177 GCA_965363925.1 uncultured bacterium
TCACAAGGTTTTGATCAGCCACCTGGACGCCGAGGTTGACTTCGCGGTCGTAACCCTCCGCCTGTTGCATTCGGTTGTACTGCTTACTGGCGGCAACGGCAGTGATACCACTTTCTGCCGTTGGTGCTCGAGCGGAGGAACGGTCGACTCTGGCACCGCCAACGGCGCCAGACCGTGGCCGGTTAACCGAATAGAACGCGTCGTCTTCTTGCACGAGATACGACGTGTAAGGTGTCACAATTCCGTATTCCGTTGCAAGAGCGATAATCTCATCCTTTGCCTCTTCAGATTCGCCATTGCGACGAACGTCAGCGAGGAGTTGACCAACCCTTCGCGTTGCCCAGGTGCGAGCAACAAATTCGTCACTTCTGGAGCGCGACGGGAAATCCACATTGTACTCAATGCTTGTGCGTTTGCCATTTACGTTTCCCGTCAGGATGGCTGTGGTCTTCCCCGAAGTGCGGTACCGCCCGGTAATGACGAGCGGATCGCCAACAAAAAGATCTGGAAGGTTGCTCGGTGCAAGCGCGTGAACGCCGGCAGAGGGAATGGACATCTCGACATCCGTCATGACGGGATACCGGATTCGATCATAAAAGAGTGAAACCGTTTCTTCGAGATTTTCCTCGGGCGTAACGTATTCGGCAAAAGCCGCGGTGCCTTCAGACAGGTCGCTTAGTAATCTTGTGTTGACGTCGTAACCCACTCCGAAACTAAACAGCGTTACGTCATCTGAATTTGCTTTCGTGACGTTCTGGATAATCTTGTCAACGTCTGTAACGCCGGTTGATGGTAGTCCATCCGTCAAGAAGACAACGGATCCGTTTGCTGATCCATCCAACATGCGGATTGCACGCAATACCGCATCGTTGATGTTTGTCCCACCCCGCGCTTCAAGTTGGTCAACAAAATAAAGGGCATCCGCAAGAGATGACTTGTCGGAAAGCGATTTGCCAAACTCGTCTAGATCACTGCTAAAGGCGATTAGTCCAAATGAGTCGTCCGGACCAAGGCGATTGAGAGCGTATTTCAGTGCAGACTTGGCCTGGTCAATCTTGTCGCCAGCCATGCTGCCAGATGTGTCGAGAACGAAGACAATTTCTTTGGGCTCGATGGGTCCGCTTGGCTTCGTTGGCGGCGCGATCATCATCATGAAATACCCGGGCTTGTGCGAGTAGGGACGATACGGAATTAGCGTGGCGGCGATGCGTTTTGTATCGGTGCTATAGTAGAGAACGAAGCTGCTGTTTGCTTCGTTTAGCGCTTCGAGCTGAGCGGCTACTATATGCGTGTTCTTGTACTCAAGATCAATTTGATGAGACGGGGAGAATACGTTGCGCAGCTCTGTGCTGGATCCCGCATCAATTGAAACAGACAACGAAAGTTCTGGAGACTTGGATTGGTCGGGACGTTTGTGCGTCCGCGGTTCTGGATTGTCTTCGCGACCCCGAGGTCCTGGATGAGGGCGGGGGAAAACCACCCATGGAGGTCTGGTGCCACCGGATTGGTTTGAGCTTACTGTCCCTGCAAGCGGATGGACAAAACGAAATCGATTGCCTACCTGGTCAACAACGAGATCGTATTCTAGAACGATGCGTTGTGTCGATCGTGCGGCAATAGGAAAAATGCTGGCACGAAACGATCGCCCATCGACCCATTCGAGTAGCGCCGGGTCGAGGTTCTTGCGGACGATCCGCTGATAGATCTTCTTTGCTTCGTCAGCCGGCAGCACTTCACCTCCCACGAGCTTGCCATTCATTTCCATTTTGAAATCTGATACGGACGCACCTTCCGGGAGTGGAAACAGGAAAATGCCTTCTGCAGGACTTCTGCCGCTATTGCGAAATTCGTGGTCGATTGTCACATGGGCAACGTTGTTTCGAATCGCAATGTCGACGTCCGATTGTTCCAGCTGTACAGATCCGAAATTCCAATTCCGATCAACAATGATCCCTTGAGCTGCGGCCGTCTCCGGAAGGATCACGATCGATGTCAATCCGAGAAACAGAATGGAGAGCAGAGCAATTACGGATCGGATTGACATGGCTGGTTTGGATGTGGATTGTATTGACATCGCGTGTATTGACATCGGTTGGAATCAGATCGTTTGGATTCACATTGCCCCTTGATGATTGACGGAGTCAAACAACAAGGAGTCGTAGGCGCAGTCTGGCCACGTCACAAGTTCGAAATAGGATCGACATAGACATGACCGGCGCCTGCGGGAAAAACGCGCGTGTAGAATTCGATATTGTGTGCGAGTAAACTAACAGTGGCGTATGGCCTGGGTAAATCGATCGGCGTCGCTCGCAGTACAGCTGGTGTTTCGTCGATTACGCTTCGATTCGAGGCATTTCGCTAATCTGCGAGATTGACTCGCTGCTCCTCAGCGTGTTTTTGTCAATTTTCTGAATTGGGCTGATTTACCTATGACACTCAGCTGTCACCACCTCGTCGTATAATTGATTCAGACGCTGAAACAAGCGTTTCCGAAACGGCTAACGCCGATGAAAAATCAAATACGTGTAAGGAAAGGTGAAGAAAATGAATGCTGCAATTGCAAATCAAACGGTTGGTGGTCTTACGTTGGGCAGGGAAACGCATCCTGCCGCGGCCGATTTTGCGGTATCACTCAAGAAGTGGATCGCTCCCGAAACGATCCTGCTCGAAAGTGTTGATGCGGACCATTCCGGGATCATCGACCTTGTTCTTGTAGGTTCGGCAGGCACGATCGGAATACAGTTCGACTCGCGAGCGATTGATCGTCCGGTTCCCTATTTCGTGGATCACTTGTTCTTGATGAGTCCGCTCGACGTTATTGATTCGGAAATCGAGCTGCTGTACATCCTGATGAAGTCGATGCCGATGTTGTTTACGGAGCGCGGTCGTCATCAGTTAACCCGTCAGGCACGTATGGATCGATTCAATTTCACCAAGCCTGAAAGCGGACGCCTGTCGTCTTACGAAATCAACTCGTCATCGCGACGGAAATTTCCGTTGGTCCTACGAGTTCTTGGCGGCCCAGCGCAGAATCGCCCTTTGGATCATTCGATCACTCCTGCCGCAGCTTAGCAGTCGTCTCGCGCTTACCACGTTTCTGGGTGGGCACTATCTCCTTTAAGTCTCTCTTTATATATCCGATAGCCACTAGTGGGTGACGAGTCCTCGTTCGCGGTT
>CBDTVC010000531.1:0-3170 GCA_965363925.1 uncultured bacterium
GCGTGGATTGCGGTACAAACCAGAAGATCCTGCAACCTACTTCCAGCCCGGCACCGGCGGCACTTTCTGCAATACACCTTCTTCGCGCATCAGCGCCTCAATGTCGTCCAGTTCCATCGGAAGGAAGTCGGTGAAGTTCTCAAATCCATCTTCAGTGATGACGATGGTGTCCTCATATCGGTAGTACAGGTTTTCTTCAGGAACGCGAAGCGCCGGGTCGAGCGAGAACACGAGGCCGGGCACCAAAGGCTTCCCTTTGTAACGACCCACATCGTGAACCGCCATCCCAACCGGGTGTGAGAAAACGCCACCGCCCGTTTTGACCATCCGGCGTGCGGCCGCCTCGTAGATCGGCTTCGAGAATTCCCAGGCGTCGAGTATAGGCTCCATTGCGACGGCTGTCTCGTCCATAATTTGTTTTGCCGTCACACCTGGACGGATACGCGCCATGATCTCTTTGTAGTAGGCGAGTACAATGCCAAGAATTTCACGCTGAACGGGACTATACTTTCCGTTAACCGGCCACATCCGACCGATGTCGCTCACGTAATACTTGTAGTCCGGCGCGTAATCCATAAGGATCATGTCGCCGTCCACCAGTTGTTTTGTGTTGCGATAATAATGGCCGTTCCTGATGTTGGCCGTCCCGCTGGCGGTAATAGACCGATAGCCGTCAAGCCTGGAATCGTTGGCGAGGAAAACATAGCGTGCGGCGGCATCGAGATGATACTCAAACAGGCCAGGCTCCGTACTGCGGATCGCTTCCATCACGCCGAGGCCGGCGAGCTGCGATGCCCGTCGAACGAGATCGATTTCCCGAGGACTCTTGACGAGCCTTATTTCGTCGAGAATTGGATTCAGATTCTGTAGGTCGACGTTTGGAATGCGCGTTTTGATGAGCTGGATGAAATTCTGCTCTTGCGGTATTCGCCCGTCCCAGTAATCGGCCGCGATGCTTGCGCTGGCTTGAACCATTTCGTGTCGGCTCTGGGCATATCCTTCGGATGGGCTGAACTGCACAAACAAAGACGCACGCGGTTGTCCGAGTAATTCCGCCATCCACCCGCCAACCATTTCTTCGGTACTGCGAACGTGGTGCGCTCCTGTCAATTGTTTGACGTGGTCCGCATCGTTTGCCGAAAGAACTTTCCCCTCACTTCTTTCGAGCCTCTCATTGGTTGGAGGCAGCAGGAGCGTCGTCTGTCGTGTCCGGCCGTCAAGGAGGATGTATGAGTGCGGCGTCTCGATTCCGCTCAGGTAATACAGGTTGTTGTATTGCCGTGGAAAGATGAAGCCGTTCGTTTGCGGATAACCCTGCACAAGCGCGACGGCATTGTCGCCAATCTGATCGAAGACTTTCTCCCACCGCGCCTGGAATTCTTCGGGAGGGAATTCCGATTGATAGTGTTGGGCGATCGAGCACATTGGCGACAACAGGAGTGCCGCGATCAGAGGAAGGGCGCGCGGTTTCATGAGTCAATCTCGTTTGGCTGCTACGGTTCGTGAGGTGGATGATACTTCGACTAGCTTACCGACCGGAAGTTGATACTGCAACTGTTACGGCGATATCCTGCACGACCCATATCCCATCCGCCGGATCAAGATGCTGAACGCACGTGTAACGCCGCGTATGGTAAGGTCACCTACCAATAAGAAGACTACGGGCAGATAAGAAACAACTGAAGAACCGATCGACCATTATGACTGCAACACATGACTCAGATCCGCAGCCGCCCCACGGATCGCCTCCGAAGCCGATGCAATCAAAGCAACCAGAACTAATACTCGTTCGCCACGGCGAGACCGAATGGAGTCGAACCGGTCGCCACACCGGACGGACCGACGTCGAACTGACGGAGATTGGCCGTCGCCAAGCTGATGAGCTTGGCGGCATGCTCGATGATCGAACGTTCGAACTCGTCATGTCCAGTCCGCTGCTTCGGGCGAGAAAGACCTACGAACGCGCGGGACTCACGGGTACCGCGGAGTTTTCAGACGACCTTCTCGAATGGGACTACGGTGTCTACGAAGGGGTGTCCACTCGAGAGACCCGACTGACGATTCCAGAGTGGTCAGTGTGGACCCATCCCATCTTTGAAGGTGAATCGGTCGAGGCTGTGGGCGGCCGCGCCGACGCGGTCATCACTCGTGTGTTGGGCACAACGGGGGACGTCGTCCTGTTTGCGCACGGCCACTTCCTGAGAATCTTAGCAGCCAGATGGATGGGTCTGCCGGCGGACGCCGGGCGTAAGCTCGCTCTGAACACCGCCACCATCTCGACACTGGGATTTGAGCGTGAGAATCGAGTGATCCGAAGATGGAACGAAGGGTGCCACCTGCGTAGCGTCGAAGCCACTCCGTAGCGAGGTTTATTGCAGCCGCAACCGTTGATAGCCGGTCAACCAGCTATGAAGGATCCTAATTGTCCCAAATGCGGTCTCTTTCGTCAACAACATCCACGCTACCGTCAGGTCGTACCTGGACCTGCCCAGCACTGGAATCGGATCGGGGATAGTTGGTGTCTCGCCCATGTTACATTCGGGCAACCTATGTTGGGAGCGAAGCACAACAGAGCCGCACAGAGGGGGAGCTACGCTGAGGAGCCGAGTGGTCAGAGCCGGACACAAATTCAACTGTCGATAATCCAAAGGGAAGCGCCATGACATCATCCGAATCAGGCGAGCGGTTCAAAACAAAGGCTGCCCTCGTAACCGGAGCCAATTCCGGTCTAGGCTACGAAGCGGCTGCTCAACTTGCTGAAGCTGGCTACGGTAGGGTCACGTTGGCCTGTCGAACGATTGAAAAGGCAGAGAGTGCAAAACGCTCGCTCGCAGCTCGAGTCGGTTCGGACCCATTCGAAACCCTGGCCGTCGACGTTTCCAGTATTGAATCTGCCCGTGCCGCGAGCGACGAACTGGCCAGGCGAGCGCTCCCCATCGATGCATTATTGTTGAACGCCGGGATGGTGTCTGGCGACTCCATGGAGAAGAGCGTTGACGGTTTGGAGCTCACGTTTGCGTCATCCATCATCGGCCATCACGTGATGACGCTTCGGCTTCTCGACGCCGGTATCTTGCCTGCCGGCGCGCGCGTCGTGATCGCGGGTTCAGAAGCCGCGCGCAACGACCTCCCGGGCATGATGGGCATGGATCTTTATGACTTCGGCACCG
>CBDTVC010000532.1:0-3168 GCA_965363925.1 uncultured bacterium
TGACGCCAATGGCGACATTGGTGCACTCCGGTGCGTTGGGCATTCGTTTGCCCCAGCCAATGCAGCTGAAGACGTCAAGGATGCCGTCGACAGGGTCACGAAAGGGTCGGATATTGATGGCGTGATTGAGGCCTATCAGCTTGTTTCTGGGTTAGTTGATTTTTAGGCATCCAGGGGTGTTTGCCCCTACCCTGTAATTCCTAGTTCTAAATTCTTGCACATGGTCTAATCCCGGAACGGATTTTAGACGATATATCTCGTAACGGCTGAAACGCTCGTTTTCTAGAGCGCTGGATCAAACAATAGAATAGTTGAATAGGATTAACATCTGTCGGATCAATCGTTTCATGGCCGCTGCACGTCGGCTACTTGTTTATCTTCCGATTTCAAAGCTGTTGCGAAGCCTGCCGCAGCAGCAGGCTGAACGACTTGAGTAGATTAGCATTGGCACGTATCTCCTTTTACTGTTTTCCGATGACTTTGTCGGCATTGACTAAAGAATCGAATTGGCGTAAGGCCTCGGCCGAGAAAATGCCCTGCCTGCTACTTCTGATGATTCTGGCCTTTGCTCTCGTCCCTGGCGCCTACTCCCAAGGTTTGTCGAGCGGAGCGGGAGATGAATCGACGCGAACTTCGGGTTCGGCACCGTTGAGTCCGGAACGACAGGCTCGTAATTCCGCTGATTTGCCTGTCTTTTATAGTGTCGATCGAGCGGGGACACTTTATCGAACCGCCGACAAGAATGAGCCCTATTTGAACCTTGCCTTCCATGAGCAGGTCAGGGTCATCCGTAACGACGGCGCGTGGTCGTACGTCGAGACAACGGATGGGGGACGCGGGTACGTCAATTCGGATTCGATTTCTAATATTTGGATACGCGTTTCGAAATCGGACAAGACGGTCTACGTATATGGAGGCACGGAATTGCTTCACGAGATTCCAGCAGATCTGGCATACAATTTCTTTTCGGATAAGGTCAAGCAGGGTTCTACCGCTGACCCAGATCATTGGCGGACACCGGAGGGGAAGTTTTATGTTGTTGCCCGGAATCCGAATAGTTCGTTCTACAAAGCATTCGTTCTGAATTATCCGTCAAAGCAACATGCTGAGCGCGGGCTTGCCACGGGGTTGATTACGAATTCGCAATATGAAGCCATCATTCGTGCGGATGAAGCTGTACGTCCGCCGCCAATGAATACGGCCTTGGGCGGCCTGATTGAGATCCATGGTGGTGGCACGGGCGCCCGAACGAGTTGGACACAGGGTTGTATCGCCATTCCGAACCAAACGATCGACGTGCTTTGGCGTTTTGTCCGTGTTGGCACTCCGGTCGTGGTCGAAGCCTAGACGTTCCGGAGTGGCACGTTGTCGTCCGTATGGGTTGAAGCGCGGACCATGTCAGTGTCTCACCGATTATCTTCTGTTGCATATGCGATCCTTCGTGCCCATTCTTCTTGTCCTTCTCGGCAGATTGTTGCAACCTTTGAGCGCAAAGACGTACACGAACGGAATAGAATTTTGCTAACAAGCCATAATCTATTCGTGTGAGCCTCTTACTGTCTATATCTCTGACGATGATCGGTGCCATTTTCGTGGCTCGGTCTATGAAGTCCAAAGGAGAGCATCCGTTTACGGGTCTTTTTGGGCTGGCCGCTTTGGTTATTGGCGCGGTGTGGACGCTGGTGCTTGTTGGTCGTGGACTCATTGAGGGCATTTTCTTTGTAGCTGGGACAATCGCCGCCGTTGCCGCGATCGCCTATTTTGGCTACTGGTTAATTGGTCGGTTTGTCAGAAAAAAAACCGCCAAATTGGTTTCTCTAACCAATAGAGGCAGTTACCTCGGCAAAACGGGGGATGCGCTAACGCCCCTTCGACCCGCTGGCGTTGCCATGGTCGATGGTGACCGAATCGATGTGGCAACCGAAGGCGAGTTCATCGCCGCAGGAAGCAAGGTCCGCGTTGTCGCTAAAGACTCACGCCGATACTTCGTTCGCTTGGCTGAATAGGCATTCTATCGCCACAACGAATCTGCCCCAATCTTCTCGCATTGTGGCTGATTGTCTCGAGGATCGCGGCGCTCGGCCCCCCAGGTCCTTAAATCGTCATACGGTCCAATTCTTTTGATATACTACCTGTGGAGTTGGACCACGCGGTGTGATCAATTGACGAAACCATCGCGTCAGCTGCCAATGGCGGATTAATTCCTTCCGGAACCCCAAAGCCCCATCGTGGCATTGTCCAGAATTGCCCGAGCTAATTCATTTGGACTGGTATGCATCGCAATTACGTCGTTCGTGGCCGCTGTCGCGCTGTCTAGCTTGGTCGATGGCTGGACGGAAAATGCACTCCAGATTCTGTGTATTTTCTCCTTTCGCTGTCGGCAAGCATCCTCTTCACGTGGTTGGCACGGTGGTGCATATTGGCAACTAGCTCCTGTGACAGGAGAGTAATTTGATTTGAGAAGTGTACAAATGACAAAGGTTGGAATCGCAGAGGACATTCGTACATCGGCGTGGCTTTTGCCGCATGTAACACTAGTCGTCCTGCTGCTATTTTTGGTCGGGTGTTCAGGGCAAGGCGATCCGTCTGCAAGTCGCGTTGCCGAGCATCCCAGTAATGCACTGGGCGCAGCAAACACTGCCGCAGCAGGCGCCACGGATCATCCGCGTTCCGATTTCAAGGGTGGCGTTGAGGGGTCTGTCTCGTCTGTCCTGGATAGTCCAGAACCGCGCTGGATTATTCCGAAGATGCAGCTGCCTCCTGCGATGGTTCTGGTTGAGGGTGGTCGGACTACGATCGGGTCGAATGAAGGATTTCCGACGGAAGAGCCAAGCTTTGAGGTTGACGTCGCTCCCTTTTTTATGGACGCGCACGAAGTAACGGTGGCGGAGTTCAGGTCCTTTGTGGAGGCTTCTGGCCATGTTACAGACGCAGAGTCTTTTGGTAACTCAGCGGTAATTGACGAAACGTCGAAGCAATGGATCCTGCTCGACGGCGCAACTTGGAAAATGCCTTTTGGACCAGAAGGTGGTTCTGCAAAGGATGGTCATCCGGTTACTCACGTCTCGTGGTACGACGCTATCGCATACGCCGATTGGGCGGAGAAACGGCTGCCGACAGAAGTGGAATGGGAGCACGCGGCGCGCGGGGCGTCGAACAACCGTGCCC
>CBDTVC010000533.1:0-3167 GCA_965363925.1 uncultured bacterium
AAAACATCTCATTTCCAGCCGGAACTAATCGGTTCGTTTTTGACCGACAGCGATTGGAATAGTCCGATCTGGCTCGACAATTCTTACGCCACCTACGTGCAACTGTCGCCTAGTTCGGATCCAGACGTTCTGGAGTCGAAATTCCCCGACTTCTTACGTGCAAACGTAGGGCCTCAGTTACTGCAGTTCTTGGGCAAGGAATACGATGAGGCGATCGCGTCGGGATTCCGTTACAACTGGCAACTCGAACGGATGTCGGACATCTACTTGCATTCTCGTGCTGAAGATCAGATCGGTCCGACTGGAGACATCCGCTATCTGTATATCCTTGGCGCGATCGCTGCCTTTGTATTGCTGCTTGCCTGTGTCAACTTCATGAACCTGTCGACGGCGAGGGCCACGGGGCGTGCTCGGGAAGTTGGGGTTCGGAAGGTGATGGGTTCTACGCGCTCGCAACTCATCTCTCAGTTTCTCGGCGAGTCAACCGTAATGGCGATGATTGCGATGGTCGTTGCCTTTGGTTTAGTGCTGGCAGTCCTCCCGGTTTTTGCAACGATGACGGGAGCCGCACTTTCGATTCGTCCGTGGCTGATTGGGGCAATGATTGTAACGGCTGTATTTACCGGGCTTGTCGCGGGCCTTTATCCGGCATTTGTTCTCTCGTCGTTTACTCCCACGACGGTGCTTAAAGGTACGTTCTCACGAAATCGTCGAGGAACGACACTCCGATCTGCGCTAGTGGTCTTTCAGTTTGCGGTCACGATCATATTGTTGGTCGGTACAAGCGTTGTGTTTACACAGCTCCGATTTATTCAACGACAAGACCTCGGATTCGAGCCGACGCAACTGGTCGTTGTGCCGATCGAAACGCGAGCGGGAGCAGAATCTTTTGAGGTCTTTCGAACGCAGCTATTGGCAAATGCGGCTATCGTGGATGGCGCGGCGTCTGGAATCCTGCCAGGGCCTTCGCGTATTCATAGCACCACTGGTTTCCGGGGTGCAAACATGCAGCCGGGAGAAATTTTTGTTGCCGGTGTTGGAGAGGTTAGCGATGACTATGTGGAGACGCTCGGTCTAAAAATAGTCGCGGGTCGGGACTTCGATCCTGATTTTTCCGGTGACTCTTTGTCGTGGGTAATCAATGAGGCCACGGCGGCGCAGTTGGGTTTAACGCCTCAACAAGCCATCGGTAAGAAACTGATCCGACTAAATAACGAAGACGGAGGCCGCGAAGCGACCATTGTTGGCGTCACGGCCGACGCGCATTTTGCGTCTCTGCATCAGAAGGTGAAGCCCGTGGTTTTTGGGAATTGGGTCGACGACCAACGATATGCCGTGGTGCGGATACAAGCGGATAAAACGAGCGACGCACTTGCCCACATTGAGACGAGTTGGACTGCGTTTGAGCCTGGCTATCCGTTCCGATACTTCTTTGTTGATTCGGACTATCAGAAGTTTTATGAGCAGGAGCAGCGTCTCGGGAAACTGTACCTGTATTTCACGATACTTGCGGTAGTGATTGCTTGCCTCGGTCTGTTTGGATTGGCCTCGTTTGTTACAACGCAACGTACCCGTGAAATCGGAATTCGCAAAGCGCTTGGCGCTTCGGTCGAAGGCATTGTTCTGTTGCTCTCTCGCGAGTTCATTGTCCTTGTGTTGATTGCCTGTGTGATTGCTTTTCCGGTCGCCTGGTTTGCGATGACGCGATGGCTTGAGACGTTTGCGTATGCAACGCAGATCGGCTGGGGCTTGTTTGCGCTTGCTGGTTTGTCGGCGTTGGTGATTGCGTGGTTAACGGTTGGGTATCAATCAGTCCGGGCTGCACTGGCGGATCCGGCAACTGCGTTACACTACAACTGATGATTTACGACTGCGGCGAGCAAGACATTGCGATGCGCGGCTCGGTGGCCATGTAGGGCAAGACTGCCATCGTTTGTGTTCGTCAACGATGAACGGGTGGTTTAGGCCAAGGCCATAGTGGAGGCCGTTTGCGGTATAGAGCCGCGATGCGTCGTCATCAATTGAGAGGATAACGCCTAGTTCGTTGGGGGCGGCGGGTCGGATAAGGGGAGCGTTCGTGGTGTCGGATATCGCGGAATCGAACGAGAGAGGGCCGATTCTCATGTTGCGCGGAGTCATTTTGGGCTGCTGTGAGGCATTAATCGTCTAGAAATGCCTCTTGAGTTACTGAAAACGCGTTCTTAAGGCATTCTTGCAAGGGTTTGTGTCATCCGGGTTGTTTAGCTTAGTAGCTCGGGGATAGAGGGTGTCGCCCCCGGGGCGAATTCCCGAGTTGACACGTCGCATCCAACGTATTGTAATCCGAACTTCATCTGGAGGGTTTCTCATGCCATTCTCAACCAGCACCAAACGAGGCGTTGGCATCGTCTCAATGACAGGTCGCTTCCTCGGTGCTCCCGAATCAGAATCCTTTAAAGCTGCCGTCGAACAACTAAAGACCGACGGCATCAAGCACGTCGTCATCGATCTTTCGAAAACAGATCTGATGGATTCGTCGGCGATCGGACTAACAATCAGTACGCTTACAACAATGCGGAACGTAGGTGGGGATGCCGTCATCGCATCACTTAATCATCGTATAAAAAACCTATTCGTTATGACGCGACTCCTGGGGTCTGTGTTCAAAGATTACGAATCAACCGACGAAGCAATTGACGCATTGCTCGCCAACGCAGAGTCCTGATCTGCGGTTCAATCAATGATCGCGTGTGGCTTGCTGTTCTGGTTGTTGCGTCGTAGCGGATGCTGTCAATAAAGCCAATGTTGCCAGCCGTCGTCCGACCTCAATACCATCGAACACCATGTCGGCCAACAATTTAAACCGTCCAGGACATGTGCCTGGGCGGTTTTTTTGTTTCAGAAAAATCATGCCCACCGTCAGCAACGACCTATTCTTTTTGCGCGGTCTCCTTGACGGCAGTGCCCCTACTTTGAACCGCGACGTCCGATAAGAAACCGAATGCCTTCCAAGAAACGCGGCGCTGACAACGCCTTCACGGCGCAAACCCTCAACGAACAATCAGCGGACCCAACGTTTGCTGGTGTCCTGTCGTTCGCACGGCGAAAATACTCGGCTGACCTTCAGGGAGCCGAGGCCGTCGTGTGGGGTATACCCCTCGACACATCCACATCCAGCCGACCCGGGA
>CBDTVC010000534.1:0-3144 GCA_965363925.1 uncultured bacterium
TCGATACACCCACCAACGCAACGTCTGACTTATCTTCGTAACCGCGCACCTCTACTAGTCGAAATAGCAGAACCCTTGACCATTTTTCTTGTCATCATCCACGCTGTATTGTTAGTCACGCTGATCGGCAATCTTGTTTATCTAAAGAAGGTTGGCAGGAGTCTACCACCAGATCACTGGCCCAGCCTTACGGTCTTTATTCCTGCTCGCAATGAAGAGGACAACCTGAAGCGATTGCTCCCTTCGCTGCTAAGCCAAACCTATCCAAATTTTCACGTCGTTGTGTATGACGATGCGTCGACAGACAACACATCCGACGTCATCAATTCTTTTGCTGGACCGAAGCTTACTGCCATGCGTGGCGAGGGCCCACCCGATGGCTGGGTTGGCAAGGTACACGCGCTTTATCAGGCAACCCGAAACGCAACGAGTGACCTGTATCTTTTCATTGATGCGGATGGCGAGTTCCGTCACACAGGGGCCTTGGCCAAACTCGTCCAGACGCTCCTTGCACAGCCGAGGAATTCGGTTCTAACCGCTCTTACACGGCTGAAGGGCGGCGGTCGACTGCTTGTTAGCTATGTCCCATTTGCCATTGTCGTCACATTGCCCTGGTTTTTGTCACGCAAGGGCCCCAAGAATTTGGGCGCACTTAATGGACAACTCTGGATGATTCGGGCTGAGGACTACAACAAGTTCGAACCGCATAAAGCACTTGCCAACGAAATTCTGGAAGATGTCAAAATCGGCAGATACCTTCACGGCCATGGGATCATTCCGGTCCTCTACAACGCACAGAAGGACTTCAACATCTACATGTATTCGTCGTTTCGCGACGCATGGTTGGGATTCAAGAAAAACGCATATTTAATTTTTGGCGGGACGCCGACGTCGTTTATCCTCACAAGCTTCATATACCTACTTGTGTTTGTATTCGCGCCGCTGTTTTCCGTTTGGTTTCTCCTGTCGATTTATCTGCTGAAGTGGTCAATTGACCTGCTTTCGGGGTTCGGACCCTTAATCACCATTGCCGCCCCAATTGGCTTTTTCGTCTCTTTTGTCATCCAGACTGATTCGGCGATTGCTCACTGGCGGAAACGTGTTTCGTGGAAGGGCCGGTTGGTGGGCAACCCACGCAAAAGTGACGCGAATTCCTGAAAGTCATTCGTTTACCAAGAGTAGACTTGAGGGCGGCCGCTTTCACGTCAACACCCCACATACCCCCAGTGCATACCACAGATGCAGAAGATTTCCTTTACAGCGCGGACAACTGCTGAAATCGTTCGGCGATACCTCGCAGAGCGATTCAGTCATGTCCGCTTCGATGTGTCGATTGATTCCCCGATCGAACCGTTTGGCCCAGCGCTCGCGCTCACTGGCATTATCGTCAAGTGGCAAGATGGCCCTTCGATCGATGACGTTGAGGCAGTTGTGGGAAAATTCCAGGGACTCGACTGGGATCCCAAAACCGGAGTCCTGGAAGAGATTGATCACCTGGAAGTAACTCCCGAGGGCCGACTGCTCCGCCTGAACTACGGCGTCGACTACGTGCTGCTTGACGGTCCTGAACTAGACCTGTCAAGCTGAGCGAAGAATACGAAGGTTAACCGGCGTGGAGCGACTGCCCCATCGCCGTAGCATTAGCGTCCAGTAAATCGCATTTTCAGATACTAACGATCTGCCCGCGCATAGCTGCTGGTTGAAGCAATTGGCTGTGCATGCTGGATTGGCGGACGGCTTCCTCGATCGGCAATTACTCCAACTGTCGGAATAAAGACGTGGAACGTACTGCCAATGCCTTTCTGCGTGTCGAACGAAATTGTACCACCCATCAAATCGATTAGTCGTTTCGTAATTGAAAGGCCAAGACCCGTCCCTTCAAACGTTCGCGCCTCCCCAACTGACTCCTGCTTAAACGGCGCAAACAATTCGGAATGAAACGAGTCTGCAATTCCAACGCCGGAGTCTTCCACCTCTAGGCGCAACCCGTCTTCTTCTGACTTACTTCGGACGGTGATACTACCTTCCTTTGTAAACTTGATTGCATTCGAAAGCAGGTGGTTGAGAATGCGATCAACTGCTGCTCGGTCGATTCTTACAGTTGAGTCAGACGACCCCGCCTCAGCCTGTATGGTCAACCCTTTTGCAGTGGCCTGCTCTTCGTATCGACTTACGGCGTCAACGGCAATCTGAGATACGTCTGTTGGAATTGGCTGAAGGTCAAACAGATCCGTTGTTAATTGTGAGAAATCCAGAATCGATGTGACGGTGTCGAGCAGCCGTTTCCCGTTTGACGCGATGTACGCCGTAAACTGCTTGTCCTCGCTCTCGACCCGTTCAGAAAGTATTTCCGCAAAACCAAGAATATTGGTAATCGGCGTCCGAATCTCGTGGCTCATATTTTTCAAGATGAAGCTCTTGAGCTTGTCCGACTCTTCCGCCTTTTCTTTCGCGTGGATCAGTTCGCGTTCGTAACGTTGCCGTTCAGACATGATCAGGGCAACCTGCTTCTGCACACGCGATTCCAACTCGTTGTTAAGCTTCAACAACTCACGCTCCTGGAGTCGGATCGTAATGAGGTTCTTTGCCCGGGCGACTAATTCGCGTGGATTAAACGGCTTCCCGATGTAGTCATCCGCACCTTTTTCGAGCCCTTCAAGTCGGTTTTCTTCTGACGACATCGCCGAGAAAATGATGACGGGGATGTTACTCCACTCATCGTTTGCCTTCAGGTGCCGAAACAGCTCGTTGCCGTCCATTCGGGGCATCATGATATCCAGAATCATGAGATCCGGCGTAACGGTCTTGAGAGCTTCGAGGGCATATAGTCCGTCAGCGGCGACGATAACTTCGTACTCATCCTCGAAAATCTTCTGGACGTAGTTCTGGACCCATTCGTTGTCCTCGACAACCATAATCACGGATCGCTCATTATCACTCGCGCCCGAATCATCCGACTGTCCGCCCTGATCCTGTTCGTTTGTCAACATCGTACTACCTAATGCTTAGTTCTCGGGAAACTCGTCGTTGCCACTAGCTGAAGTGGATGACAAATTCCTAGTGGATACCTGAGGCAACCGATTATGTGGAATCGGATCGCGCTCAATAACTGCTTGTGCTCGTTCGAAGGTCTGGAACGAAATT
>CBDTVC010000535.1:0-3141 GCA_965363925.1 uncultured bacterium
TGTCGCTTCAGATTCCCGCTCCGCAAGGAGTTCGTTGAACTCTGATACAGTCAACTGGCGTTCGACGGTGTGTTCAAGAGATTCTACCTTCTTTCTAAGCAAAATGAAAGAGTAATAGATAATACCAATAGTCGGTATCCCTATGATCAATAACAGAGCGAGAATGATAACAGCCATTGACATGTCATGAACCTGATTGGATATCGAGAATACCGATAGACGAGTTTAAGTAGTCGTAGTTTCAGTACCGAAGGCGTATAGCGTAGGGAAGCTTCACCGGGCGCCGCGCCGAAGAATCCGCAGATTCTAGGTCGTGTCGCGTGGGACCTCGTAGTGCAACACCGCGAATTCAGTTCCCACCGACCTCACCGAGATCAGGCGGAGTGACGGATTCACAATCGCTCTGGGTAGCAACGGCTTTCCACTGCCAAGGGTAACTGAACCGATCTGCACGAACAGTTCATCCAGCAACCCTTGATCATAAAACTGGCCAACTAAGTCACCGCCTCCAACAAGCCAGATATTCTTGCCATTTGCCGCCTCGACCATCTCTCTATGCACCGGCAACACATCACCGTGAACAAACCTGATGTCTGCTTCGGCTACTCGTGGCAGGGTACGGGAAGTGAATACCCAGACAGGTTGTTTGTAGGGCCACGGCTCCGGGTCCACTGCTTTGGGACCAAAGGCATGTTGCAGAAGCCATTCGTACGTAGACGCCCCCATGGCAACCGCACCGACGTTCTCGATGAAACCCGCGTAGCCTGTATCTCCAGCGTCGCCGAGCGAAAACAGCCACTCCAACGAATCATTCTCAGTCGCAATGAAGCCGTCCAGGCTCGAAGCGGTGAAATACTGCGTTTTCATTCTGCAAAGACCGCATCAACAGTGAGTAAAAGTCATGCATCGAATCTAGTGTGCACGACAATCGAACGCACGTCCAGAATCGCCGATCAAGGTCAAACTGATACCGCAACAGTTTGGGCCGCGGCATGAATGTAGTTGATCGAATCACCTGATACGCCACGACGGGCGAGACTCGGCAATTCTAAGGTGTCGTATAACGTAGGGAAGTTCACCGGAGGCGCGGCGGCGAAGAGCCCGCAGAGTAATCACCTGTGGATCGGCTTCAATGGCGATCCACAACACACCGGGTGCTGCTCGGAGCAACCTTGGGTACGCGACGGCCCCAGCCACAATAACTAACGATCGCTAACGCGCCGAAGCTGTGCAAGTACAGCTTCTATAGTCTTTCGTTGTTGCTCGTTGCGTGAAATCAACGCACGTCCCGAGCCAAACTGCCAACCATAGTAACCAAATTGACTATGATTACCTCCCTCGATTTTGACGAACGTTGTCGAAGGCGGAAGATTCTTGGCGTACTGCTGAACCTCCTCAACGCTGGCCAGCCCGTCCTCTGAACCGTAAACTTTCGTCACGTCAATGACTAGGCCAGACAGATTATCTTCGCGAGGGTGCGAGGTGCCAACGAGTAGCAAGCCATCCAGGTCGCCGGGCCGGCGTTTCGCGTAGCTGGATGCCCGCGCCCCGCCTTTCGAGTGACCTCCAAGAATCCACTTGCGGCCAGCATTTGCCCCGATCACACTTTGAGTCCGTGACTGCAGTTCGTCACGGTGGCGTTTCAACGGAGCAAGTCTAAGAGGTATAAAGATGATTGTCACTGGGTATCCCGCCTCAGCTACGGACCTGGCGAGTGGGGCGTAAGCCTTTGGTTCAACCAGCGCTCCAGGATAAAAGATCAAGCCGGTACCCATCGTATCCACGACGGGGGTGAATTCGATCAATTTGCCAGTGACGGTAACGCGAACAGATTCGTCACTGTCAAGGACTTCTTTGCTGAGCCCCCGAGCTTGCATATTCAGGAAAACCACGGAAAAGAATGCAAGCCAAAAACTGACCAGGCCGATCCTAATACGATTGCGCCTACGAGAGGACTTCTTCGGGTGCTTGGCCAAGGTCGAGACCGGTTTTGGTTGAATACGACAATACGCGCTTAGGGCTACGGTGGTTGCGGATAGCAACACCTTCAATCCCGTCGATTAACGTAGGGAAGCTTCACCGGCTGAGCCAAGCCGGAGAGTTCGCAGAGTAACTATTTGTAGGTCGGATTCAGAAGCGATCCACATGCGCCGGTCGCTGCCCGGAGCAAGCTTTGGATTTCCAGTTCCCGAAGTGAAGATGATTTCGCCACTGCCTCCAAAGTACCTGATTATAATACTCTCAGTCCGCAGCAACTCGCATAATGCAGAATGGCCCGACCGTCCATTCGAACAATCGGGCCATTCTCAAGCTCGTAATACGAAATACCGCACTCAGCGGACAATTTCTGTCAATTTCTGCTGAGAACCGTTTATGTCAAATTCAACAATCTTCAGAACCGGTTTGAACAAGAAACCGGTGATTCCGGCTACAGTCTGTGGTGTACCCCGCACGACGAAAGACTCATCGACATTGAAGTCTACCGTTATCACAGCTTGGTCGTCCACATCCGAAAAGTCAAAAGCCGGCAAGTTTACCTTGATTCCGGTTTTAGTGCCACTTGGCACCTTGAGCGCGAACTCCGTCGAATCTTTCATTACAACCGATGCGTCTTCTGCGACGATGATCCGGAGCTGAGAATACCGGCCCGATGGGATTTCAAGATCGGCAAGGACAGCGGTCACTCCGTCCCGTAGTTCAAGCAAGTTGAACGACTGGGAAGAGTCGGAAAGCACGATCGCATTGGTACTATCTGTACCAATTAGTTCGACGCGCACAATTGTCACATTCGCTTCGGCCGCGTCGTCGAAAGGAAAGGGCATATCTGTCAAACGTACAGTCAGGTGACCATTGCCAGCAACCGACGAAGAATCGCAGCCACCAAATACGACGACTGTGCTAATTAGTAACGCTGTTAATAAAGTGATTGTGGTACTTCGTTTCTGCATCTTCAGGTAGATTGAGTTTTGGGTAGTGCTCATTGTGAGTATCGACGGCGACACCGGAAGCCTTTAAGTGATTGGGGTCCCCAAGAAGGGGAAATCGGTTCGGATTCGAAAGTGCACGCGACAACGAACTCCCGTGACAGCAACACCTAGATATCGACGTACACTGGTAAAAACAGTTTTGAGGTTGACGAGT
>CBDTVC010000536.1:0-3135 GCA_965363925.1 uncultured bacterium
GATCTCGACCGATCCTCCCGAGGGATTGAGCAACAACTCTTCGGCACCGCTCGTGAAGTCGTCAATATCCCACCAGCCGAATGAACACGTTGCAGTAATAAATACCGCTAGCCGATCTGAATTCGTTAGCTCGGTCGCATCCGTGCGGGTGAACAGGTCTTCCTGAGCAAGTCCGGACGGGCCACCGTGTCCAGAGTAATTCACTATGAGGGTGCCGTCCTCGATGGAATTCAAGATGGCATCGCGGGCACCCGGAATTTTTGCTTCGTTCAAGAAAATCCGATCAAACGAATCAGCGTATACCTTTCGGACGTCGATGTCGTCGAAGACATTTGCGCGGACATATTCCGCGACCGAGTCCATATTGTACATGTGCAAGTCACCTTCGTCGGTGGCACCACTGCTTCCGGAGAATGCGTCGTCTGCAACGTACGTGTAACGTGCCCGCCAGGCCCCAAACGTGGCAGGGTCCTCGTAGCGTTTGATTTTTTCAAAGACTGCTCGTGCCTCGGCAGGTGTCTTAACCGGTAGGCGCCCAATACCGATGTCGAGTCGTTCGGTCGTAGAAACACCATATCCGCGATACCGCCACTCACCTTCATCGTCGTCTAGTAGGCCGAAGTAGTCATCACTTGTGAAAGACGCATCGGGGTTGAAGGTCTCAGTGGTTGCATACGGTGGAATGAAGTTTGGTCCTTGCTCTATGCCCGTCCGAAGTTTTCGGAAATCAAAATGACCATCGCCAAAGAAGAGCGCGTATCGCAGCAAGGTTGCATCGTCAGTTGCGCGATCATAGAGGAATTTCAAATAATCGCGGGTAGCGCGCATGTCCACCTGGCCACCGGAAAACTCGTTAAAGACCTGTGCCATATCCACAACTTCAATCACCAGCCCGTCACGCCGCCGATAGGTCGCATAGTCGTTTGCCTCGACCATCAATTCGGCTGGCGAGAAAACGACGTAGTCTGGAAAACTGGTAATTCCATGCAGGTTCTGAGTGGCTACCTCAACTGACTGGTCGCCCGTGAGTTCTTGGGCACTTGAGGGTGCAAACGCTACTAATTCCCGCGGATTGGCTCCAGTTACGGTTACCTGGGTCCGAAAGCTGCTACCCGAAGGCCAGACATCAAGTCGTCGAATGTCTGATTGGTCCGTTACGTCGAGAACCACCGGCGCTTCTGAGAAACCCGACAACACGTGCTCGACGACTCCTGAAACACCCTCCGAATGTAAACGCAGCAATCCATTCGCCGCCGTGTTATTTCGGGGGTACAATACGCGAAGGTAATCGAGCGACGCAGACGGACCGTTGATTTGCTCGACAACTCGCATCTGCAAATTTAGTGGCCCTCCGTTGTGCGGCAAGGAGAACTGAAACGGTGATGCTGCGGTCGTCGGTTGGTCTGATCGAGACGAGATGCCAAACGCAGCCCGCACGGTAGCAACTGTCTCACCAGACCGAGAAAAGACAACGCTTGTCACAGGATTTGAACTAATCGCCGCCACACCTGAAATCTGCAGATCACCGGCAACAGCTCCGGGGAGGTCCTGATTGGTGAGGACGTCAAGCCGACCACTTGTCTGTATCGGATTGGAAACCCAGGTTAAACCCGAGCCGTGATCTTTACTCCAATTTGACTCATCAAAGTCGACAAAGAAACGACCCGTGGATTCGTTGAACGTCGCGTCCGGGCTTGCAGGTGCCAGACCGGGGGACGCCAATTGTTTATTGACGTCAACTCCAACTTTAACGAACACGTAACTATTAAGGTCGAACGGGTTTACATAATGTTCGTATTGGAGATCCGACTCGTCCCATATCCACCCTGTAGGTCCCTGACCGAAGAACACGACGCCATCACCGGCCGCAAACGACCCGTCTCCTCCGCCATCAACCGTCACGGGTAATTCAGCAAGGTCGTCGATGCGCGGATCTCCATTGGAAGCTGGCACCGGCGCCCCACCATTACTGAACACACGGACGCGGTTCGGATCAATTGAGTCCGGCTGGAGCCCTAGCTCGACCAACAGTTGTCTTGTTACGCGGTAAATGCCGTCGTCCGTGATTGGAATCTTGAACACTTGACCATCCGCCAAAACGCTTTTTGTCGCGCGGTTCTGAACACGCGGCGAAAAGCCTCCCACTGATTGTGTAGTCGAACGGGACACTGCGGCCAAACTTTCGTTCACGTCCACAACAATCCTTCGATAACGACGAAGGACTCCCCTTTCTCTATCATAGTCGACCACCCGCACTTGTACGCTGCCGACGTACTCCTTTCTCATCATTCCAATCCCTACGACTTCTGCAGTCGGCGTCAGCAAGACGGAAGGAATTGAGTCTCCTGGGGCAGGCAGGGCAAGTTCATCAAACTCCGACTCTCTCACGGTAACGAATGAAGGGGCCGCGCCTGTCGCGAGTGTGATATTCTCGGACGTCAGAAGTACTCCATTCGAGAGAGCGGAAAGAGCGGATGGTGTCAGACCTGTGATCCCGAGTGAATCGACTTGATCCGATAGAGACTGGGGCCACGAAAATTCGAACGTGACCAAATGCGACCCGGGAGCTGGGCTATCAACGGCAGTCGTAAGCACCTGGCCGAGAGCGGGAGATGCTCGGAGGCAAGCAAGCGCGCAAAGTGAACCGGCAATAAAGAGAACCGGAATCCGCAAGTGCGTTATTGATTGTAATCGACTCAAACCGACCTGAAATTCGGACGCTAACGGTCCGCTGTTACAAAAGGCGACAGAATGGAGTTCTTTAAAGAAGAACAACTAGTAACAGATGGGTCAGATGTTTACCGGAAACGTTACAAGGACAGCCCGCCACGCAATGTGATCTTAAACCGAAGGACCTGAAACAAGTAGATCGTGAAACAGCGGATCTCCGATCGAATAATCTCCAATCAACGGACTTCGATGCAGGAAGGCATAATGCGCGATTGAAACACTAATGCTTTATCCAACACATAGTTTCTAGCTGAGTTTCGCCGTTCGGGAACCGAAGAAGACTTGTTGCCGACGTACTCGAAGGCGGCTTTTAGCCCCCCTATAGAGTACGGGCCTTGATTGCGACGGGTGGGCGACACTGGCGTCGGGGGGCAAAACGTGATGCCCCAAAGGTTGTAAAGGGAA
>CBDTVC010000537.1:0-3129 GCA_965363925.1 uncultured bacterium
GCGGACTCTTCGGCGAGGCGCAGCCGGTGAAGCTTCCCTACGTTATACGGCACGAAAATCGTACAGTCCACAAACGTGTTAGCCTAGCGCCAATCGGTCGGAAGTCAAGATTAGCCGATCGCCCGTCAGAGAGACTAACTTTCACGAAATCACCAAATGCTCCCTATCGGCAAAGGCTAGAGGCAATTCGGATTGTGAGATGCGAATTACTCGCTAGTGCGAAACTACAAAGAGGCCCTGCATTGTCGACGCGCCCATCGAGAGCTTATAGCCGTAAATACCTGCGGCAAGCGCACGTGTGTCAAAAGGCACAAAATGTGCGCCTGCATCAATCGTTCGATTCAGCGGGCTTGCTACCTCGCGTCCCAAAGCGTCATGAATAGTTAACGTGGCGAATGCTTCTTTCTCGATTGTGAAAGCAAAGGTCGCAAGTGAGACGACAGGATTGGGGAAAACGCTTACAGCCAATCTATTGAGTAACAGAGGTATTCTAGGAGTTGAAACGATTGGTCCTGAACTATTTCCGGAGTACTCAGGGAATTGAGCCACAAGCAGCTCAAGGTCTTCGACAAGCTCCGAATTTCGAGACCTGAGTTCATCAAGAGCTTTCATTGCAGAGAAAATGTCGCCTGATCGCCTATGAATGTGGAACGCGGATGCCAATGCATGCTCACCGAACCAGCCCTCACTGTCTTCCTCGGCCAGCCGACTCGCAACCGCCAAAGCTTCAAGCCTGTTGTTTTGCTTTCGAAATCCATAAATAAGTGCTACGCTGGCTTCTAGTGTGAGAGGTCCAGAACGAAGTTCTTTAAGTTTCGTAATCGCATCGGCGTTGCCCTTCCCAGCGATCCTACCTAAAAGCCCGACGGATAACTCTGCAAGTTGTTGATTACTCTCTCTTTCGATCCGACGCCCAACGCTGACTTGGATTTCCGAAAGCTCTGACACGGAAAGAGTGTCCCGATGCAGTGAGGAAAAGGCAGCCCGCAAGTCGTCCGTTTGGGAATCCCGAACTACACCGAATGATTGGTGCTCCTTGAAAAGCACGCTGTTAGCGCCGCCGTCGATACTTAACATGGGCCTTGCCGCGTTGACGGATCCACATAAGACACTAAGCGAAGCATTTGTAACGATCGGAGTTCCCTGTGTCGTGGGAGGAATCGTTTCGAATCGATCATCCTCCGACCATAAGAGTCCGGAAATTTCCCGCAAGTTCAGATAGGAGTTGTCGCAAAAGTCACTGTCGCCGGTAAGCAGCGTGCCACCAGAGACCGTGTAAGCTCCAGAGTTTCCTCCTAAGAACAACACGTCGTTTAAAAGTATCTGGGTATTACCCGTGACTCTTGCAACGATTCCAGCCTGCGTCGAGACAATGCTATTCGTTGATGCTGTAGTTGTCGAAACGTCGCTCCCATCATTAAACTCGACGCCGCCGCCCACTCCTTCAATTGTTGAGTTCGTTAAGCGCATCACTGCGTCGTACCCTTTGATTGCATACGTCGAGTTGCCCAAAGACCCAGGCCGAATTGTACTCGCATCTATGTTGAGCACCCCGTTGTCAACCGTTACGCTAGCCCCGTAGGGCGAGCCACCAGTCCCGACGTTCTCAACGACCGATAAAGAATTCAAGTCTAATGTGCCGCCAGATCCGACTAGTATACCCTTCCAATTCTGGTTGCCTTTCAAAGTCGAGTTTGCAAACGTGGCGTTGGATGAAATAGTTAGCAATTTGCCGGGCGAGAACGAAAGTGTGGAACCGTTTGAAACGCTCGAGCCGGCCAACGTCATATTTGATTTAATCGTGTGAGTATTGTCACGGCTGAGCGAGGAATTGTCAAACGTCGAGTTGCGCCCGATTTGTTTGCTTAACGAATTGTCACTGTAGTCCGGTATGATAGTGAACGAATGGCCGGTACTAGTTTTCGTAACGTTTACAATAGCCACGCCATCGTCCAATGTCGATGCATGAAAGTTGAAAACATACTTGCTAAATGGCGTATACGTATCGCCAACATCGAAGGCTGGATAATACTCTTGCCCAAATCTCAATCTACTAGACGGGTGTCGACTTTCGCCTATATTTTCCATGCTCGAATAGTCGGTAAAGTCATTGCGTTTGTAGATGAGGAGGCCCTCGTTGGGCAGATAGAAATCTCCGGTCTCCCCATCGTCGTTAGAACCGTCAGGCGGGCTATCCCAGAAATTATCCCAGCTCCTCGATTCGACGATGATGTCTCCGGTTGCTGGCGACGACGATTTCTGAATTCGTACGAGATCAGTCGACATAGGTGATGCAACCATTGCATCGTCGACAGAAACAGTGGTCGGTCCGCTCAATTGACTTGCATCGATAACAAGGTCATGGCTCCAGCCAAGCTTAATTCTGTCCGGAGCGCTCATGGTTAGGTAGGGCCCTCCCATAATGCCAATGCATTCTGCACTTGACGCCTGTCCGTTACCACGTGAATAACACGTGTGGTCAAAGTACAATTGCCGATGTCCAATCTCGTGAGCAATGATGCGAACAGCCTCCTTCTTGGTGATTGCCTGGCCAATAACACCAGAACCTTTTCTTGCACTGTCTTCTATTTCAAGTGATCCCAAGCTAACCGGCTGCGGTGCAAGGCTGTCCACGGAACTAATGGAAAACGTCCCCAAAGTCGTGATGCTCGTGAATCTCTTTGAGCGCGGATCATTAGGATAGAGCTGGGGATCAGGGCAATCTTCAAGACCAGTTAGACCACATTCATGAATAAGATTGCTTAGTGATGATAGTCTCGGCATTAGAATAATCATGTCGAATTTTCCATCTGGAACGAATGATTGCGTCCCGTTCGTGTAGCGATCGAATATGTTAGCGGCAGCCCCTGGATACTCTGTTTGAAAGAAGGTCTGAATTTCAGAAGACGCCAGTATTTCTCGAGACAATTTTGTCGAACCACGATTGAACGGGGCCTTGTGAGTCACGTACCAATCTCTGTTGTTACTCGGAATGTAAACGTTGGGGTATACACGTCCCGTTATCCTAAATTGTCCTTTTGACATTAGGTGATAAAACTGGGAGATCGAACCTTCACTATCAGCGTTTGGGCTTGTGCCCGGTAGCGACAAGAGCGCAGTTCCTTCCGA
>CBDTVC010000538.1:0-3126 GCA_965363925.1 uncultured bacterium
GAATCGATCATGCCTGACGCTGAGCTGGAAAAGGCTCGCTTTGGCAGTTCGATTGCCATGTCTGGCAACACTGCGATCGTCGGTGCCCCGGGTGCAAATGGAGGGATCGGCCTTGCGTTCGCTTACGCGATGGATCACACGGAGCACGGATGGAAGAAGAACGCACAACTTTCCGTCGAAGGACTGGAAGGTCGTAGCTCGTTTGGCTCCAACGCCGTTGGCGCAGAAGGCATTGTCGTTGTTGGTATTCCACGTGCTGATAATGGCGCAGGTTCAGCTGCGGTATTTACAGAGCACGACGGCTCGTGGATGCTGGAAGCCACGCTGATCACCAAATCGGACAACTACGAACGGATTGTTGGAGAGCAGGTAAACTGCGAAGACGGCAATGCGTCATCCTTTGGTTGTAGCCAGGTCGATCTCGTGTCGTTTATGCCGATTTCTGAAATCGGTGCCAAACGAGGCATCCGCCTCAACGACGTTTGGGGCTGGACGGATCCGGATACCGGGCATGAGTACGCCATCGTTGGCCGGCTTGACGGGACCTCGTTTGTGGACATCACCGATGCAAACAACCCGGTCTATATCGGCGACCTTCCAAAAACGGAAGGCAGTCAGTCAAACACGTGGCGCGACATGAAGACGTACAAGAACCACGTCTTCGTCGTAGCAGACAATGCCGGTTCACACGGGATGCAGGTTTTTGACCTGACCCAGCTTCGTGACGCAAAAGACTTGCCGGTGACGTTTGAAGAAACAGCTCATTACGACGGCATCCACAGCGCCCACAACATTGTCATCAATGAAGAGTCTGGATTTGCGTACAGCGTGGGCAGCGGATCGGGCGGCGAAACGTGTGGTGGCGGTTTGCACATGATCAACATCCAGGATCCAATCAACCCGACGTTTGCAGGATGTTTTGCGGATCCAACGACCGGCCGCGCCTCAACGGGCTATTCGCACGATGCGCAGTGCGTGACATATCACGGACCGGACAGTGACCACAAAGGCAAAGAGATCTGCTTCGGTGCGAACGAAACAGCTCTTTCGATTGCGGATGTAACGGATAAATCAAATCCGATCTCGCTTTCTGCCGCATCGTACCCAAATGTTGGCTATGCACACCAGAGCTGGGTTACGGAAGATCACAAGTACATGCTAATGAACGATGAACTTGATGAACTTCAGGGACTGTCAGACGGAACGCGTACGTTGATCTGGGATGTAACCGACCTGGACGATCCGAAGCTGATTAAGGAGCATATATCGGACAACAAGTCAAGCGATCACAACCTTTACATTAAGGGCAACTACGCTTACTTGTCGAACTACCAGAGCGGATTGCGGATTATGGATATATCCGATATTGCAAACCCCGTCGAAGTCGGATTCTTCGACACGGTCCCGCATGCCACAGATACGCCAGGATTTGGTGGGTCTTGGAGCAACTATCCGTTCTTCAAAAGCGGCAACATCATCGTTACCAGTGGTACCGAAGGGCTGTTTGTCCTTAAGAAGCGAGAAATCGGACTGTAGGCAGCCGCCTTGCATTAGTTGGTAGTTGCAACGAATGATTCGTGGAGTGGCGGAGGGAGTAAAATCTTCTCCGTCACTCCATTTTTATTTTGTAGCTTTTCGCTGCTGATCTCGTAACAGTTGAGCGAAAATACTCGTCTTGCGGATGGCCGATCGGCTGGAGCTTCTGGCTTCACGAACCATCCGTGAGCAATTTGCAGAAATCAAAAAAGGCACACACTCCAATGATTGGAATCTCCTCCCGTGTATTCGTCCTGATGGTCATCTTGGTCACGTCTGTGGGCTGTGCCTCGACGAAGAACGCAGGCACTAAATCAGCATCGCCCGATATCCTTTATGTGGCTAATCAGGGCGAAGCGACTGTGGCTGTCGTCGACATGGCAACCAACGAGGTCATCACAACGATCGATTTACAGGCGCTGGGTTTTTCGGCAAATGCGAAGCCACACCACATCGCGGTTGAGCCGGATGGCTCGTACTGGTACCTCTCCATGATCGGCGAGAACAGGGTCTTGAAGTTTGACACCAGCAACAAGATTGTCGGTTCGTTCGAGTTTTTGGTTCCAGGAATGATGGCGTTGAACCCGACCAATGACGAACTGTTTGTTGCGCGGTCGATGAGTGCCGTGAATCCGCCGAAGAGCCTGGGCGTTGCGTCCCGAACCAAGATGGAGGTCGACGAGGTTGACACGTTTTTCGCCCGTCCTCATGCACTGGCTGTTCAGCCGGATGGGAAGTACGCGTTTGTTGCCAGCCTTGCAGAGAACAGTCTCATGGCTGTTAATGCAAAAACTCTGGAGACGGCGATGACGCAATTGCCCGGCGACACTCAAACGTTTGTGCAGTTTGCGATCTCGCCGGACGGCAAAACAATGGTTACCGGCGGGCAGGTATCGGGCAAGGTTCTCATTTTTGATATTTCCAATCCCGATTCACCTGTTGTCAAACACACGATTAGTGTTAACGCCCAACCATGGCATCCGGTAATCACTCCGGATGGTCGGTATGCCTACCTCGGCAACAAAATGGCGAACACGATCACGGTTATTGACATCCGCAACGGTACGGTCGCAAAGGTGATCGAAGACTCGCGAATTAATCGGCCACACGGCAGCGCTGTTTCTGCGGATGGCCGATCCGTGTACATCTCGAATCAGCACATGGATATGGGTGGCATGCAAGGTATGGAGGGCATGAAGCATAACGGAACTGTCCTTGTTATCGATACAGCCACCAATACGGTCGTGAAAGAGATCACGGTTGGCACCATGCCGTCTGGTATTGGAACGAAGACGCACGTCTACTAGCCACATTCGTTCTGCGAGTCGTTCGCACGTTTAGGTCCTGCCGTCATTAGAAAGAATCGTCTGCTGACGATGTCGTGACGATATCGTTTCTGTGAATCCCCACTACAACCATTGCTAACAGGCCTTCCGCCCATTCCATGACGCGTTCAAAAATTGTTGTACCCGTTATCATGCTGCTTGTCGCTGGTTGCAGTAGCCCGCGTTCCACTCAGCAAACAAGGAACGACGCGGGCCTGGGGCAATCAGCCGGCGGGGCCAGTTCGATGCCGGCGGCAACAGGAGG
>CBDTVC010000539.1:0-3122 GCA_965363925.1 uncultured bacterium
GCCCTAGGAATTTCTAACTCCAACCAGTCTACATGTCCATTCTGAAGAACTACAACGACGGCAAATGGCAGCCGTCCAGCAACAAGAAGACGTTTACCAATATTAACCCAGCGGTGAACGATGACGTTATTGGCGAATTTGCGGCCTCCAGTCCGGAAGATGTCGATTCCGCAGTCGCGGCTGCGCGGACGGCGTTTGAGACCTGGTCGCGGATGCCTGCTCCCGCCCGTGGCGAAATCCTGCGCCGTATCGGAGATGTGCTAACAGAACGCAAAGATGAGCTCGCTTTCGAGATGACGCGGGAAATGGGCAAGCCGCACTTTGAAACTCGAGGAGACGTTCAGGAAGCAATCGACACGGCATACTACGCAGGGTCTGAGACACGAAGGTTGTTCGGTCACACCGTTCCGAGCGAGCTTCCGAACAAGTTCAACATGTCGATCCGTCGACCGATCGGTGTTGTCGGAGTTATTACCGCGTGGAACTTTCCGGTCGCTGTTCCGACGTGGAAGATGTTCCCGGCAATCGCGTGCGGCAACACAGTAGTATTCAAACCGAGCGAAGATGCGCCACACAGTGGCGCCCTACTCGTGCAGGCGTTTATTGATGCTGGTCTGCCGGAAGGCGTTGTCAACCTCGTGCAGGGCGCCGGCGAGGTTGGTCAGGCCCTGGTCTCACATCCGGATATTAACGCGGTTTCGTTTACTGGTTCTACTGAAACCGGTGGTAAGATTGCTGAAATCTGTGGAGCAGAGCACAAGCGCTGCTCGCTGGAAATGGGTGGGAAAAACCCTATGATTGTTCTTGCTGATGCTAACCTTGACCTCGTAGTCGAGGGTATTCTTTGGGGTGCGTTCGGCACTACGGGACAGCGATGCACGGCAACGAGCCGTCTGATCGTCCACAAAGACGTACAGGATGACCTGCTCGACCGATTGAAGAAGGCTACAAGTGGCCTGCGACTTGGTTACGGTAATGAAAAAGACGTGGATGTTGGCCCCGTGATTAATCAGAAGGCGGTAGACAAGATTCTTGGCTACATCGAAATCGGAATAAAGGAAGGCGCTACGCTCGCGATGGGTGGTAAGCGAATAACCGGCGGGAAAATGGACAATGGGTTCTTCATTGAGCCGACCATCTTCACGGGTGTTCGCCGTAACATGCGAATTGCACGCGAAGAGATCTTCGGACCAGTCTTGTCGGTTATCTCAATCAGCTCCTACGAAGAAGCCGTTTCGATTGCGAACGACGTTCAGTTTGGCCTTTCGTCAAGTATCTATACGAACGACGTGTCGACCGCTTTTAAAGCGATGCATGACATCGAGGCAGGCATTACTTACGTTAACGGACCGACCATTGGCGCTGAGGCACACATGCCGTTTGGCGGCGTCAAGAAGACTGGCAATGGACACCGTGAAGGCGGATGGGAAGTTTTTAACTTCTACACGGAAACCAAGACGGTCTACGTTGACTACTCGGGATCTCTTCAGAAAGCACAAATCGACAATACATGAGTCGTATCAACGTGTGATGATTGACTGATGGCATTTATCCGCAGCGCCGCGGTTCGCAATCGCGTTCCGCGGCGTTGCAGTTTTATCCCGATTCACCGAGGGTCCTATACCCACCCTCCTCTCGCGTAATCCCCTTTTCTTGCGGCGTACCCCAACTGCCACTTAATCAAACGGAATGATGTCTAGAATATCAATTGTTTCGCTGGTCTTTCTCGTTCTTCTTTACGTCGGGTACGAACTGTACCTGAAGGGCGGCGCTGGTGATTACTCCGAGGTCGACGTTTCAAACGAAGACGTATCTCTCCTGCGCTTGAAAGAGTCGCAACAATCCGGAGTGATGATATCAAGTGAGGGGGTTGTGGAGCGCATTCTCAGCGATGATCTCGAAGGCTCGCGGCACCAGCGGTTTATCGTTCGAGTGGGACGAGACCTGACGGTGTTAATCAGCCACAATATTGATCTAGCTGACCGCGTTCCCATTGAAGTTGGCGACTCGGTTTCTTTCCGCGGGCAGTACGAATGGAACCCGCAGGGTGGTGTAATACATTGGACCCATCACGACCCGGCTGGTCGACACGCGGAAGGTTGGATCGATCACAAGAGCGCCCGCTTCGAATGACTGTTTTACCGCCGCACGAAGTAAAGAGATGTGGCTGTAAGGATGAACCATCCGTCTTTCGAAGGCTGAACGTCAACGAGTGTTTCATCACCTCGAACAGGAGTCACGGTATTCAATAACCCGTGCTGGTGGTATGCCCGGATTGAACTATCCGATACGATCAGAATCAGATTGTTGTATTTCACGATCGAGTTTAATCCCACGCATTGTCGAGCGCATATAGTTCGTTCAAAAGTTCCAAGCCGGTCGAAGACATACACACTTGATGTCGATCGATCTCCGACAAACATCTGCTCACCGTCAAGCAGCAACGCCACCAATTTGCCAAACGCGGGCTTGCGTAGAGACTGGCCGTCCACGATTCGCCGGAACGATCGATCCCTGGTCCAATGGAGCACTGAATTTGACAACCCGTCGATTACATAAAACTCGTTCTCCGTATCAGACGCGACGGCCACGGGAGCGGCCTGTCCTGAATCAGCAAACCGGTCAACAAATTGCCCGGACCGCGAGGCAGTAAGGCTGACACTGCCAATCAATACCCCTTCACTCGTCAGCCATTGAATACGACCGTTTCGTTCGTCCGCAACAAGAACACGAAGTCCATTCGTAACGTCAATCGAAGACGGACCGTCAAAGGCGTTGGCACCCGTTCCCGGGCCTCCCCACCGATCAACGATCGTTCCGTCCGGGCGGAGCTTGACAACCTGATCGGCTCCCCAGTCTGCGACAAACAAATTTCCGTTGACGTCCATATCCAGTGCCGACGCTGATTCGAACGAAGCGATCGGTTCGTACAATCGCAGGTTGATCGAATCGGGTAACTGGGCCCACGCGCTGGCAGTTAGAATATGGAGCCCGGCGATTATAATCAGGACGCGCAGCGCGTTAAAACTTATTCGTGTGGGATACTCCGCAAACATTCGATGACGGTAGGGTTTGGGTTTCAGCGGTTTAGCTGTGTGAATACCGGACGGCGGCAATACAGG
>CBDTVC010000540.1:0-3104 GCA_965363925.1 uncultured bacterium
CGGGGGCCACCCAGAACCGCCGCCCCGTTTTCAACTTAGCTGATTCCCACCACTCGAACGAAATGCAAACATGCATTTGCAGATCTCATTGGCCCTCGAATCAATCGGATCAGATCAGATCGCGGAAGGAATGATTCCGCCTGAACCCAGAATCTCAGTCGGTAGACAGACCGGCCACGACCGCGGTGTACAACTCCTCAAAACGACGTCCATATTCTGTGTACAGCATGAAGCGTTCGCCGTCGGTCGTCGACTCGTCAGCAGGCTCGTGAAAGACAGTCGCAACATGCGGCTCGATCGCAATAGCGCCTTCGTAGTCGGTCTTGACAAGATCCGTTATGATCTGGCGAACACGGCCATCCCCTTCCCCGGGCCACGTATACCGCGGCTGAGCACCCGCACCGTCACCTGACTCCCCACCCTCTATCACGACATCCTTTACATGAACATGTGCAATGTGAGGGCGAACCGCTTTGTAGAACTCAAACGAATTCTGCCACGGGAAGCCCGGCTTCGAATGGTCTCGTTGAAAGACCGGGTTTCCGGTATCAAAGACGAGCTTCAGGCCTGGTACTTCTTCAATCAGCCGCAACGTATGCGCTGCCGAGAATCCTCCCCAGTTCATGCAGTTCTCATGCAGCGCCGTAAGTCCAGCCTCATCGAAACGACGAACGATCTCGCGGAGCCGACGAAAACGCTCGGCATCGTGTTGGTCCTGTCCCCATGGCTCCTGCGCGTACGACATTACGCGAATAACCTTTGTGTTCAATCGATGCATCCGCGGAATGGCTCGATCGATTTCGGCGAGCGTCTGGTCAAAGTCAGAGGAAATATCTTTGGACCAGCTTCCGATCACCGAACCAAACTCGTACACGTGAATGTTTTCTTCCTCCAGCCGGCCTACAATTCGTTCGAACTCATCGTCCGGAACGTCGTGAATATTTGCTGACCCTACGGTACGTGCGGAGAAGTCGGCCCAGCCCAGCGCTTTTGTCGCTTTGATTTGAATTTCGAGGCTGGAGCCCGCTTCGTCTGTGAATCCGGTGAAAAGCATTGTTCGGAGCGAAGGATGGTGCAGAGAAGGGAGAATAAGAAGATAAGAAAATAGGAAAAGGAGAAGAGTAGAAACGGAAAGGCTTACAGCGATAAGGCGGTCGTTTGAATTCGGTTTATCTTTGACCTGTGGCAGTCTGCACTGCTGAAATTTTATTTCCGAATTCGAAACGACGTCTTGATGACAATCAAACTTGAGCGGCAGAACGACGATGTGCATTTTGTCGCGACTGACGAAGCGGGGCTCAGCGTTGATATTGATGGTAGCCCATCGGCTGGCGGGCACAATCTCGGTGTCCGGCCAATGAGTATGGTCTTGATGGGACTTGGCGGCTGTAGCGCGATTGACGTTGTACTCATTTTGAAGAAAATGAAGCAGGCCGTCGGTGACATTCGGATTGAAGTGAATGGCAGCCGCAATCCGGACGCCGTTCCGTCAATCTTCGAGGCGATCGACGTTCATTACATCGTATCGCCGAAACCAGGTGAAGCACTTGATCGAGAAAAAGTCGCGCGTGCCGTTGACCTTTCAATGAACAAGTACTGTTCGGTTACCAAGATGCTTGAGGCATCGGTCGATATTTCTCACCGCGTGACGATCGAGTAGTTTGGCTTAGTTGACGCCGCATCCCATTCTCCATCAAGTGTGACACTCCCGTATCGGTTTCATGAATAAACTTCATCCGCAAACACTCGCTATTCGACTTCAGACTGAACGAAGCCAACATCGCGAGCATTCGACGCCGATGTTCAATACGTCCAGTTTTGTATTCGACGATGCAGAACAGATGCGGGCTCTTTTCGCAGATGAGATCGAGGGCAACATCTACAGCCGTTTCTCAAACCCGACCGTACGTGAGTTTGAGCTAAAGATGGCTATGCTGGAGGGAATGCCAAACGCATTCGCTACAGCGACGGGAATGGCGGCCGTGTTTGCCAGCATTGCGGCAACGCTTAAAAGCGGCGATCACATTTTGGCCTCAAGAGCGTTGTTTGGTTCATCCTATACAATTCTGACGGGACTGTTGCCGAAGTTCGGAATTACGCACACCATGGCGGACCCTAACGAGCCCAAGAAGTGGGAGTCACTAATTCAGCCCAATACGAAGATGATCTTCGTAGAGACTCCGTCTAATCCGGGCTTGGCGATTGTCGACCTGGAAGTAGTCGGATCAATTGCTGACAAACACGGACTCGTATTCAACGTGGACAATTGTTTTGCCACTCCGGTTCTACAGAATCCCGCGAAGTACGGTGCTCACATCGTCACACACTCAGCGACCAAGTATATCGACGGCCAGGGACGTGTTCTGGGAGGCGTAGTTGTCGGTACGGATGAGCGAATTGCCGAGGTCCGAAAGTTTTGTCGGAGCACTGGACCAGCACTGTCCCCGTTTAACGCGTGGGTGCTTTCCAAGAGTTTGGAGACCCTGCACATCCGAATGGATCGGCACTGTGAAAACGCCAGCAAGGTGGCCGACCATTTTTCCGGAAACCGGGAATTGCTGGGTGTCAATTATCCGTTCCTTGATTCGCACCCGCAGGTCGAAATTGCAAAACGCCAAATGAAACAGGGTGGAGGGCTGGTAACGCTTGAAGTGAAAGGCGGCGTTGATCGAGGTCGGCGATTCTTGAATGCTCTTGAACTCTGTTCGCTGTCTGCAAATCTGGGTGACTCGCGGACAATTGCTACGCATCCGGCATCAACCACGCACTCGAAATTAAGCAGTGAACAACGGTTGGAGGTCGGAATAACGGATGGCCTCGTTCGCATATCGGTCGGCCTTGAATACGTCGATGATGTGATTGCGGACATCGAACAGGCCCTTTTAGCGTCGCGATAGTCGAGTTTGCAACCGGCCAGGCGCAGCGTTTAATCGGGACAAACTGAGACACCGCCCTTGGCGGCACTCTGATAGATGGCCCGTATTACCGAGACGGATCTGCGAGCCTCTGCTCCATCAACGATCGGCTTTCGATTCGTGCGAATTGCCTCGACCACGTCGCTGAAGTTTGCAATGTGTCCGTCGCAATTAATCGAGCCGGGGTCG
>CBDTVC010000541.1:0-3103 GCA_965363925.1 uncultured bacterium
AGCGGAGATGTCTGATCCCGCCAAGTATCCGGCAATGACGCCCCCAGTGCCGAGTTCTCCGCCCGGCGGATTGTCGCGCACACGGAGCAGCGAGAAAGCAACGTCCCCGGCGGTCAAGCGCTTCCCATCATGAAACACTGCCGAATCCTCAATCTCGAATCTCCACGAACGGCAGTCGTCCGACAGTTCCCACGATTTTGCAAGGCGGGGCGCAAACAATCCCTTGTCAGAACGGGCTACGAGCGACTCGAAGACATTGCCGAGAATACTTAATCGCTCAGCGTTGTCACTGGTAATGTGCGGGTCGCCGATGCGAACATGCTCTTGTAAAACGCAAACTGTTTTCACAACCGTACTCCATCCCTGGCAGCACGTTGATCCCAGAAATCCACTGGCAGGTGTTTGTCTGCGTCAAATGGCTCAAGGCCGAGCAGGCGTTCAGGGTTTGTCCGGATCATCGTCGTGATATCGTCAGCGCTGATGCCGAGGTCCAGCATACACGCAACAAATGATCGCATCCCTTCAACAGGCGTCGGCAATGTATAGACTCCGAAATCAGTACAAAGAATGCAGTGTTTCGCGCCGAGTTTTTGAATCTGTTCTGCCACCTTTCGGACTCCACCGCTCGGCTCTTCATCCATCCCTTCGTCGATCGACATGTACTCGCGCTCAACGTAGTAGTGCGTCTTTGGGATAGGCGTAGTGTGTGTGTAGGCCGCCAAGGTGAACTCGATAAACGCCCCGCGCGATGCCATCCATTTGAGCTGCTCCATTGTGGCAATCTTGGTGACGGAGCTTGCGACGAGGACCTTATCAATGTTGTACTCGCCCGCTAATTCGATTAACCGGATCGCCTCGTCGACAGAAACGTGACCGGTATTCAGGTATACGTCGGGGTGATCCGCAATCATTCGCAGAATTTCATCCAACTCGGGTCCTGGCACTTCGTCGATCGGTATCCGGATGCATCGGTCGAGTTCCTGTTTCTTGAACTTGGGGTAGAGTTCGCTCAAGGGCACGAACTTGCCATCGACGAGATGCCCCTCACGCGCAGCCTGGAAATAGGTCGAGTGAGCCCCGAAACTTATGTATTTTGCTCCTGTGCCATAGTGCAAGGCAGTCGAAACCGCCCTCGGGTTCATTCCGCCGTACACAGTGTTCATGATCAAGCCGCCATACGTCGTGAAGTCGCGAACGACGCGGTTCACGATCCATGACGTTCCGTTGCTCATCTCAAAAACATCCATGTAGACAATCGCACGCATACCCGCGTCGCGAGCTTGAATGGCTGCTTCAACTGGATCTACTCGGCGGGGACTGCTAAAAATGTGTGGGCCCGCATGAACGTGAATGTCGATGGCCCCAATCAGTAAGTCGCGAGATAGTTCGAAAGAGCGTCCTTCAGGAAGTAACATGGTTTGGAGATTGATTATTTCATTGTGCTGTTTTGATGTACAGTGTTGATGTACAGTGTTCAAGGCTAAAACGTCCCGAGCCAGAGCAGGAATCCACCTTCCTTGACGGGCATGCCGACATTCATGTTCATCACTGTGCTATCCGCCGGCGCTTTGACAATTTGAAGGGTATTGCCAAAGTAGTCGCGGACAATTCCAACCTGTTGCCCTGCCTGTACCTCTTCGGCAATATCCACCACCGGAAAGAAAATACCCTGCTGATCCGCCGTCAGCCAGAATCGATCATCAATCACCCGCTGTTCCGGTTGATCAACTACATCGCCGGCAAGAATGCCAAGGTCACGAAGCACATTCTGAATTCCGAAGTACATCATAGTGTCGTCCCGACTCCCGACTTCACCAATCTCTGGCGTTATTTCCGGAATCTGCTTCTCGTCACCAAGGCTTTTCTTCGGCCACAGCCACCAAGCTGGGCGTGGAGCTCCTGGTTCGAGTTTGGGCTCGCCCCGATATTTCGAAATGCTTACGATGCCGGTGCCGAACTGTCTAGCCATTCGCATCGCAATCGCGTCTTGTTCGTCGTCGCCGATCAGCCGACTAATAACGTACGGATGCATCAGCTCCGTAAACTCGCCTCCGTGACAATTGATGATGAAGCTACTGCCGTCAGCAAGCTCCAGCATCATGTCTTTCACTTCGGGTTCCGTCGGGGCAAACTGTGTCCAGTTCAACAACGACTCTTCATTCGTGGCGAGGGCGATTACGATCGTGCCTGATACGTCTGCCGCATCAGTTTCGCGATACAGGCGTTGGGCGGCCTCTATACCGGCGTACTCGGTACCGTGTTGACCGCCGTAGATCGTAACCTGTTTTCCGGCGTTGTTGCCGATGATGGTCCCCACGGGAATTCGAAGGGTTCGACCGTCAGCAGTTGTTCGTGTGAGGAAGCGTGATTCCTTTGGCATTATTTGCTCGTTCCGTATTAGCTCATTTTAGCATCTTTTCCTGATCGTTCTTCTAGGCGATTCTACCTGATCGCCCATGCTTGATCATCCTTCTTGTGTGCGCATCAAAACCCAGCCACGGTATGGTACGTTTCGGCGCTTGCCCGCTTGCTGGAGAGTCGCATCGAAACGCTGCAAACGGTCCGGGATACTTTGTCAACAGATTAGATTAGATCAGCGATATTTCCGATATGATTTCGTTGCCCGTCCTTTGATTGAAATAGTCCGATTTCAGGGTCAACCAGATCACCGTTTTCATCAAACCGAATAGTTCCGATCGAGCCGTCGAACGAGGTGATCGACTTCATGGCGGACAGAACACCAGATCGTGAAACGTTGTCCGCCCGCCGGATACACTCCACAATGAGATTGGCGCAATCGTATGCTTCAGCGGCATACTGGGGTGCACCCAACATAAGCGGAAACTTGTCGGCTAATTCCAACAAGAATGGCTTTGCGGATTTGGCCACTCGCGGGTCAATGCCGGCAAGCGAATGGTATGGTTGTCGCGTATCGAGGCTGGGAACCTCTAGGAATTCGTAGGGCTTTAGTGCATCACTACCCAGAAAGACTGCATCCAGCCCGCGGTCGCGCAATCGGTGGGTTATAATATGTGTCTTGTTCCAGTAGATGGCGAAGTATACGAGATCCGGCTTGGCATCGAGCGTGGCATCAATCAGCGCG
>CBDTVC010000542.1:0-3091 GCA_965363925.1 uncultured bacterium
CAAAGAGGTTGTCGCCAGGCAACCGACTCTGGATAGCACCCGGGTCGATGATGTTCTATTTGGGTGTGCCAACCAGGCTGGCGAAGACAATCGCAACTTGGCGCGGATGGCACTGCTTCTTGCAGGGCTACCCGAAACGGTTCCGGGTGAGACGGTGAATCGGCTTTGCGCATCGGGAATGAGTACGTGCGTTTCCGCGGCAAGGGCGATCCGCGTCGGGGACGGTGACCTGTACATTGCAGGCGGGGCCGAGAGTATGACCCGCGCGCCGTTTGTCATGTCGAAATCGGATCAGGCGTTTGGTCGCTCTGTTGAGGTGTATGACACGAGTATTGGGTGGCGTTTTCCTAACCCGAAAATGGAAAAACTTTTCGGAATAGACGGAATGGGTAACACAGCTGAGAACGTTGCCGAGCGCTATCGAATTACCCGGGAGGATCAGGACGACTTTGCTGCCCGTTCTCAGCAAAAAGCCGCTGAAGCCAGGGCTTCGGGACGCTTTGCAAAAGAGATTATCGACGTCGTTGTTCCGCAACGAAAAAGTGACCCACTTGTATTTTCTGAAGATGAATTTATCCGCCCCCAAACAACGACAGAGGCGCTTCGGAAACTGCGGCCTGCATTCCGGTTTGATGGCAAGGGTACCGTGACGGCCGGAAATAGCTCGGGAATTAACGACGGTGCCTGTGCAGTTGTCGTTGCGTCCGAAGCAGCCGTTAACTCGATGGGTCTGAAACCGCGCGTACGTTTTGTTGCTTCGGCCGTTGTTGGTGTGGAGCCACGTGTGATGGGAATTGGTCCTGTTGAAGCGAGTCGAAAAGCGCTTGAGCGTGCGGGACTCAAGATGGACCAAATGGATATCATTGAGCTGAATGAGGCCTTTTCAGCTCAGAGCCTGGCTTGTATCCGCTTACTCAATCTTGACGACAATGACCCTCGGATCAACGTCAATGGTGGAGCGATTGCGCTTGGCCATCCGCTGGGTATGTCTGGCGCACGACTGCTCCAGACGGCTATGATAGAATTGGAGTTGCGAAACAGCCGTTATGCACTATGCACGATGTGCGTGGGTGTCGGTCAGGGGATGGCGACGATAATAGAACGGGTGGGCTAACATGGCAAACATCTTTGAGTTTGATGGCTTTCGTCCAGTTGTGCACCCTTCTTCCTACGTACATCCGAACGCGACCGTAACCGGGAATGTCATTATCGGTCGCGACGTTTACGTGGGGCCCGGTGCAGCGATTCGAGGTGACTGGGGTGAGATCGTGATCAGTGATGGATGCAACGTGCAGGAATGCTGCACCATTCACATGTTTCCAGGCGTGACGGTGTTACTTGAGGAGAGTGCCCACATTGGGCACGGCGCGGTAATACATGGCGCGACGATCGGTCGCAATTCGCTGATTGGAATGAATGCCGTCGTCATGGACGAGGCCGTTGTTGGTGCTGATTGTATCGTTGGTGCACTTTGTTTTGTCCCGGCGAAGATGATTATTCCGGACCGGAAGATCGTTGTTGGCAATCCTGCAAAGATCGTAAAAGACATGTCGGATGATCGTGTTGCCTGGAAGACTGCAGGAACACGTCTATACCAGCAGTTACCAGCGCAGTTGCGGGATACGCTACAGCCTTGCGAGCCGCTTACGGAAGTGCCTGTAAATCGCAAAGAACAGAAAATGTCGTACCAGATCTGGACCGACAAGAATCCTCAAAGCAAAGAGAAATAATGATACGTGTACAGTCGTTCGCTGAGGGTAAGTGGCACACTGGATCGGGCAATGGCAGCGCCCGCCCAATATTTCACGCCGTAAGCGGCGAGAAGGTAGCGGAAGTATCGAGTGATGGACTCGATTTTTCGTCGATGCTGAATTACGGTCGTAACGTTGGATCGGTAGCACTTCGTCAAATGACGTTCCACGAACGAGCACGGATGCTCAAGGCGCTGGCGCTGCACCTCAACAACCACAAAGAGGAGTTGTATCGGTTGTCGGCGATGAGTGGTGCGACAAAGAAGGATGCGTGGTTTGATATTGATGGAGGTATCGGGACGTTCTTCGTCTATGCGAGCAAGGGGCGCCGCGAATTGCCCGACGAGCGCTTCATGCTGGATGGGAATCTCGAACAGCTCTCGAAGAACGGTACTTTTTCGGGTCATCACATATTGACTCCTTTGCAGGGTGCAGCGATTCACATCAACGCTTACAATTTTCCGTGCTGGGGCATGATGGAGAAACTAGCGCCCACATTTCTCGCAGGCATGAGTGCGATTGTCAAGCCTGCTTCTGTAACGTCGTATATCACGGAAGCGACCGTCAGGATCATGACCGAATCGGGCATCCTTCCTGATGGCGCTTTACAGCTCATTTCTGGTTCGTCCGGTGATTTGTTGGATCACGTTGACTCGCAGGATGTAGTCACGTTTACAGGATCCGCCGTTACCGGATTGATGCTGAAGAAGACACCCGCAATTCACGACAATGCGGTACGGTTCAACATGGAGGCTGATTCGTTGAACTTCTCCATGCTGGGCCCGGATGCAGATCCTGAGAGCGAAGATTTTTCAATCTTCGTGAAAGAACTCGTACGTGAAATGACAACGAAGGCCGGGCAGCGCTGTACGGCAATCCGGCGCGTGTTTGTACCGCGCGAGAAGGTAGACGCGGTTGTTGAGGCGGTGCGTGCACGGTTAGCCACGACGACGATTGGCGATCCGTTAAATGATACAGTGCGGATGGGCCCGCTTGTTAGTCGTGGTCAAGTTGAAGAAGTTGTGTCGCGCGTGAGCGACCTTGCCAGCGTCGGCGAAATAGTGGTTGGGAATGACCCAATGACACTGGTCGATGCGGATGCAACGAAAGGATGCTTCTTTGCTCCAACAGTCGTGTATTGTTCAGATCCATTTTCGGTGTCGCAACCTCATGACGTAGAAGCGTTTGGGCCCGTCACAACGGTCATGCCGTACGGTGATTTGGCTGAAGCGATCGAACTTGCCAAGTTGGGTAAGGGCAGTCTTGTTGGGTCAGTTGTGACGTCTGATTCGTCGGTTGCTTGCGAGATGGTTTACGGAGCCGGGTCGTATCACGGTCGC
>CBDTVC010000543.1:0-3088 GCA_965363925.1 uncultured bacterium
AAGAAGTGACGAGTGAGAAACTGGACTGGTTCTTCGGCCAGTGGCTTCGGCGACGTGGTCAGCCGGATGTTGGTATCACCTGGCGTTACGACAGAGCCCGTGCAGAAACGTTAGTTGAAGTTGAACAGAAACAGGATGACTTGTTTCGGTTTAACCTGGAGGTTGGGATTCCGAAAGCGGACGGACAGGTTCAGGTCCATACGATTCGTGTGACGGATCGTATGGCAACGTTGACAATTCCGGGCGAACGCAAACCGCGCGAGGTGTTGTCGGACCCGAATACTAATCTATTGGCGACATTCGCTGTGGAAGAGCGATAACGTTTGAGGAGTCTTTGCCGGCTTCTTTCTTTTTTGCCTGGCATCGAATCCGAAGCGAATTCTGAAACGTTTGCGCGAAGTTGCAGACTGGGTTAGTGGCCAATTTATCCCGCAAAGGCATCGTTTTATACGATTTTTGGCAGGGGTCCGCCCAATTCCTCCTCCCCGCTGTCAAGCTAGCTTACAAGAATCTTGGCAGCACAGTGCAAACTTCTATGCAAACTTGCATGCAAGTTTGCATGCAAACGTGTCTGCAAAACGATGCCGATGCCCGGATACTCAAAAACACTTCGGCACGTGTGTCCAAAACAAATGGGTTCATGCATTATAGAGTGTGAGTTATCTATACTGACGCAAACCAATTAACGAGGGAACTATGTCGAAGCAGAAATACTTGTGCATGCAGCGAAGTCAACCCGGACAGGCCACGGGTGAAAAACCTTCACCAGCTCAAATGGAAGCCATGTATGCCGAATTCGGTGCGTGGATGGAGAAATTCAAGGAAAACCTGGTCGACATGGGCGGCAAACTTGGCAAAGGCAAACACGCAACCGTCGACGGCGTGTCCGACGGCCCTTTTGTCGAGACCAAAGAGTTGATCGGTGGATATATGATCGTCGCGGCTGACAGCCTTGACCAGGCAATCGAAATTGCCAGCGGATGCCCCGGCCTTGTCGCCCCAGGATCAGGCGTGGAAGTCCGCGAGATACACAGCCCAGGATGACACCCCGACTGGTTGAACATTTCTTCCGTCATGAATACGGCCGGCTCGTCGCGATCCTTTCGAGACGAGTCGGTGTTCAACACATAGAGGATGTTGAGGACGCGGTCCAATCTGCATTGACGATCGCACTGGAGAAGTGGAAACCAGACCGCCCTCCCGAGAATCCTTCTGCCTGGCTCTTTCGCGTTGCCAGCAACGAATTATTGGGAAGACTTCGACAGCAACCCCGGCACCAGGAACTGCTGCAACTGCATTTCAACTCGGAATCCGATAGAGACCAAGAAGCGCAAGTCCACGAGGCGGGGGACTTTTTGGATTCCGAGATCCGGGACGACCTCCTTCGGATGTTATTCGTTTGCTGCGACGATGCAATTCCGGCTGAATCTCAGCTTGTACTCGCACTTAAAACCCTGTGCGGTTTTGACGTTCGCGAGATTGCAAGTCGGCTGTTTGCCAGCGAAGCCAGCGTCCACAAACGACTTGATCGCGCTCGTCGTCGATTGCAAGAACATCAAGTTGATTTCAACGATCTGAGTGGACCGCAGTTCGCCGCCCGCGTACCCGCTGTCCATCGCATCCTGCACCTCCTTTTCACGGAGGGGTACCTCTCCTCACATTCGGAGTTTGCAATCCGCCGAGAGCTCTGCAACGAGGCACTGCGTTTGTTAACGATTGTGGCAGAGCATCCGATAGGACAACTCCCAGCAACTTTCGCACTTCTTGCTCTCATGCACCTGCACGCCGCGAGGTTGAATGCTCGACAAGATGTTTCCGGCGGATTATTGCTATTGGAAGAGCAGGACCGCAAACAGTGGGATACGGAGCAGATCCAGGTCGGCATGTATTGGCTCGCCAAATCAGCAGACGGGGACCGGTTTTCGCGCTACCATGCTGAGGCCGGAATAGCTGCTGAGCACTGTCTCGCCGCCTCGTTTGAAGAAACGCGATGGAACCGCATTGTTGACTGTTACGACTTACTCGAGAAAGTCGCGCCCTCCCCTATCCACAAACTCAACAGGGCGGTCGCTCTCGCCGAATGGAAAGGACCTGAAATCGGATTGGCGTTCTTGCAAACGTTTGAGCCTACAATACGCATTGCCAACTCGTATTTGTTCGCCGCAGTCATGGCCGACTTACATCGTCGCTGCGAGAGTTGGGAAGCAGCCGAACGCTACAGAAATGAGACATTCAGGCTTGCCCCTAATTCGGATGTGCTGGCACTCTTAAAACGGCGACTTAGTCCACCAATCGGCGCAAAATGGCAAATTTGATGATGTACTAGCGCAAGAACCACTAACGCCCTCCTACAAAAATTTCACCACCTTTCATCACGAGTTGTACGTTACGGATTACCGAAATGTCGTTAGACGGATCTCCTTGAACTGCGAGAAGATCTGCCCAGAAGCCCTGTTTAACCTGACCAATCTTATCTCCCCAGCCAAGAATCTCAGCGTTGGTTATAGTTGCTGCGCTAAGCGCCTGGGTCGGAGTTAATCCGTATTCAACCAACAACTCAAGCTCCAGGGCATTCTCACCGTGCGTAAACACGCCAACATCGCTGCCATTGCAGATCCGCACGCCAGCCCTGATAGCCCTCTTCAAACTTTCGCGCTTGTTTTGGATTCTGGCTGGCTCTTCCCCCTTTCCCTTAACCCAACCTGTGTACTGAGAGATAGCATCACCGGCCGCGATCGTTGGACAAAGCACAACGTCGTTAGCCGCCATCAATTTGAAAGTCTCGAACGATGCCCCGTCACCATGCTCGATACTAACCACACCAGCCAAGGTGGCGCGCCGCATAGCTTTCTTATTCGGCACCGTAGATATCGATTTCGAAATATTGGTTGTTGATCGCCGCGTACTCACCTGACGCGCGAATAGCTATAATAGCCGCAGAAAACGCATCGCGTACTTCGGTATCAGCTTGGCGAACGCCAACGCCCGCACCTTCGCCGTGGTATTGAGCGACCGAGTACATTTCACCAAAGAAAGCATAGCCCGCACCAGCATCGGTGCTGAGGAAGCCGTCATCCATGGCGATGGA
>CBDTVC010000544.1:0-3076 GCA_965363925.1 uncultured bacterium
CCCAAATGGAACCATACGCGCATCGCGTTTTATTTCGCAAATTTTGAGTGGTGGAAACGCCGAGAAAGAATTGATTGATGGCGTGTCTTCCAAAACAATTATGTTCTGACCGTTTGATAGAAATCAGGTCGCAAATCCGCGTCGGTGAAAAAGACCTCCGCGCCGAACTGAGACCGCTTCGTGAAAGAGGTTTGTCCAACCGAAGTCAGTTGGCGTTGCTTCACCGCGGATCGCTAAGGGAGGACAAGTCGCCTTCAGCAGGCTCGATGACTTCATTGATCGGCAACGCATTCCCGATCTCGACTTCCCGATGAAGGCAGCAGGACAACTTCTATTTGCTTGGCCGCGCCGACCACCAGCATTTCATAGCAAGTCGGGTCGGCGGCTTTCACGGGTCGCCGCTCCCGGACGCAAAATGAAGTTGTCCCCAATGATATCAACGAATCTCGCGGGGTCTGTATCCTCGGGAACGGAGGACAACGATTCCCGCAGTGCTCGCTAGCCATCACTTCTTGCTGCCGAAGTCCGGCAACGCACTGAGGGTTGGCATTATGATAACCGCAGTCACCTGACTCTGGTTAACGGGGAATCGACTCGATCTTGACTGGAGTTCTGCGGTTCTGCTAAATGACTTCTGAGGCAGAGGCCGGAATTCAGATGATTAACACCGGGCGTAGTATCCTGGCGTTGTCCGAGTGTATTTTTCGATGGCATGCTTGCAATGCAAAGGACCGCGAGGGAAGCATGAGCTGACCTCAACGTTTTACACCCAACTTCGGGTGCGTGAAAGCCGGAAAGATGCTTCGGATAGTTGTCTCCGCGTCGCATCTGGCTTGCCATGCGACAAAGACGGCGAATTGAGCGAGGCTGTTGCGAGCCGCGTATCGTCTTAATATTGAGTCTGGGGAATGGGGAAGGGACGTGCCGAAAAACCAAACAAGGACAGTTGCGATTTCCTATTCACGTTCAACGTTCAACGAAGGCTGCACTGCCGGTTCAGGCAGCCCTTACAAGCTGGTTGTGACCCACGCCTCGCTTGCTGCAATTTTCCTGTCGGTCATCATGTCGACCGCGGCAGCCGAACAGCCGACCCCATTGAAACCGCTTGACACATTCAGCCCTCGTGCCACGCTCGACTCTTTTCTGCAGCAAGCCGAAAAAATCGAAGATGCGTATCTCGCCTACCGTGAAAGTCAAAGCCAAGAAAACTATCGTCGCGTTTCGAGGATACTCGATCGGACGCGTCGTTTGTTTGATCTCGGCCAGATTCCACCGGCAAATCGTGGTGAGGTTGGCGGCGCATCCGTTGCCCTGCTTCACGATATTCTTGTGCGACTGCCTTTGCCGGATTTGAACGACGTCCCCGGGGGTGTCGATTTCGATGGACACAATGCGCGTGAAACCTGGACATTCCCGGAGACCGAAATCCATATCACGCGGATTGACGATGGGGTTCGCAAGGGCGAGTATTTGTTCGCCGCTGATACCGTCGAACGCCTACCACAGTTTCACAAGTTGGTCATTGGGCAGGCTCCGCTGCAATCCAGGGACATATTCAGTTGGCGGGAAGAACAGATCGCCGGTACCGGGCCACTATTCCCTTTTGCGATGGTCGATCGGATTCCGGAGTTCGCCCGAACGACTTGTCTTGAGACACCGGCCTGGAAAATCACTCTTACAATTCTTGTCGTTCTAACGCTGATCTTTGTCGCCTTCGTTTGGAATCGCCTTGCCAGCGCACAGGCCGATCAGAGTGGTCATGTTCGAAAGTTACTCTGGAGGTTAACCCATCCGGCGTTGCTGGGCGGTTTGGTATTTATTACTCACAATTTCTTGATCGTTGAGCAGCTCAACTTGTCGGGCGGAATCGCGGCGGCCGAGAACGTGATTTCTGCCGCCGTTCTCTTCGGTGCGACGGCATGGGGAATTTGGTTAGCCGTTTTTCTGGTCGTTGAGCTGATCATTGCTTCCCCTAGCATTCCCGACGAGAGTTACGATGCCCACTTGCTGCGGTTGGTTGCACGAGTCGTTGCCTTTGTGTCCAGCGCAAGCATGATTGCCTTGGGGGCCAACGAGATCGGTATTCCGGCGGCTGGCTTGATTGCCGGGATTGGCGTCGGTGGTTTTGCCATGGCCCTGGCTGCTCAGTCAACGGTGGAGAATCTGTTCGGCGGCGTCAGCCTGTTTGCCGATCGTTCATTTCGCGTAGGCGATTTCATCCACTACGGTGACTGCGACGGTTTCGTCGAGACTATCGGCCCAAGGTCGAGTCGATTACGCGGTTTGGATGGTACGCTGACAACGGTCCCCAATGCTGACCTCGCGAAGATGCATGTCATCAACTACTCGATGCGCGACAAATGCCTATTTCAACACGTCCTGGGCCTAAGGTACGAGACGTCCCCGGGTCAGTTCGAGTGGATGCTCGAAGAGCTGCGGCGCGACGTCGGTGAGCATCCAATGGTCGAGCAAAACTCAGACATGCCACGCGTTCGTTTGGTCGCTTTTGGATCTTCCTCGATCGACGTCGAGATTCGTGCCCACGTGATGACTTGCAATTACAACGAATTTCTGCAAGTCCAAGAAAACTTAATGCTTCGGATTCTGAAGATCGTCGAAGCGGCAGGCAGCGGTTTTGCCTTTCCGAGCATGACCGCTTATTTTGGCCGGGACACCGGACTCGATGCTGCGAAAGCCCGCCAAGTCGAAGATTTGTCCAACACCCGGTGTCGCCGGCGTGCAGAAGATACTGACAGGCAGCAGAGTGCGGATGACGCACCGCGGCGGCACGCAGCTTAGCTGTGGTATCAGGAACTTCGCCGGCAATTCTTCGCACACGGCGGTTGCATCGATACGTGCGAGTTCGCGGAAATGCTTCGGCGCAGTCTTCTCGAAGTCTCGGACTAGAGTTAGAGGAAACTGCAGCGAAGCCGTTAACTCGCATAGGTGTCTGCAACGATGTCTCGGAGCGCATCGGCTTCGTGCAGTATGTTGGTCCAACCGAGTGCAGTTGAGAGTTATCGGGCAGGACTGTGTTCGGGAACGTCGTTACCATCACAGAGACGGGTGCAAGATG
>CBDTVC010000545.1:0-3073 GCA_965363925.1 uncultured bacterium
ATTGATAGATGCCCAAGAAGGGATCGTCCGTGCATTGAAACGCCCCCGCCGAGAACGACGCCGTCGCTCTTGAGCCTACCGTCCGCCTTGTCCGAAAGCGTCGCCGCGTTGAAGCGAAACATCGCTTTCCATTTCGTAGTGACATCCAGCTGGAGCCCAATTGCGCCTATCTGCATGAACGATCCCAGATAGCCTCCGTGTTCGATTCCAATAAACTGACCGGACCACATGGGCCTGCCCGTTGCACCTCCAAGGGGATCAGACAATGTGCGGGAAATGTCGTTGAGTTCGAGCGAACGACCTGTATTTGTGAAACGCCAGATGTCGCGAGCGATGTAGTGACCAGACAGTTCGAAGATCACGCTTACCGTTCCCGGGCCTTTCACGTGTCCCCTCAGATTCAGAGCGTGTGACCGCCACTCGTTGTTGAGCGATTTTCGGTAGCGGTAATAAAAATGAGTTCCTTCGGTGGCGAAAGATGTCCGGTTCATGGTGTCGAAGGCCAGTGACACCTCCACTGCCACGTCGTGGCCACCGTTCGTATCAACCGCACCGACAAAGCCGACGGAGCCCATGTTCTGTCGACCGTCGGTTCGTACGACGGATGAGCGGTATCGGGCAAATGAATAGCCGGGCGGAAGGTGTCTCCCTTCGGGGCTGTGTTTGGGTACGAACGTCGCGTCCGCTGACGACCAGGAGAAGTAGTTGGGACCCATTCTTCGGGCGTAGTCGGCCAGAGCTCGGTAGTGCGTGTGCTTTATAAGTCCCAGACGAAGGGTGTGCCGGTCCCAGGCGCTACGGCGCAACCACGATACGGAGGCGCGGAAGCCTGAGGGGTCGGCACCGAGCGAAGTCGTCACGACCCCGCCTTCGTGCGGTGTAACGGTAACTACAAGTTTGCGGATGTTGGCGGAATCTGCAAAATGTGTCGAGATCTGCTGGTAGTCACCACTTGAGGCGAGTGCAGAGACTGCGGCGAGTGTCGTCGATTTGGTGATCGTTTCACGTGAACACTTAAAGGCGGCATCGATGTTTTGTCGGATTCGCGCCAATCGCCGCCTGTTGATCTCTGTTCCGTTGTCCGAACCGGGTGAACTGACAACTATGGTGCATCCCGCCATCGATATTGGGCCAACCTCTGGCAACAGATCCTTCTCGCCGCGCATTGGCATTGGCGACGGAACAGTTGATTGCCTCGTTACAGTACCGAAATGTAGACCGTCTTGTCCGCTAGTTTCGGCGACGAGGTTTTCGAACTGGTCTATTCTCTGTTTAATGAGTTGGATGTTATCCTGGACTGCTTTGTAACCAATGTCAATTAGCTCATCGACTCGATGAAAGTCCATCACAGAGAAGTCTTCGACGGGAGGGCATATCAGGATGTCGGCTGCATCGCGCTGAGCCTGGCGGCTCTTGTACCGCCTCTGTTTTAGAATCTTGCGGAGAATGTCTAAGGGACTGCGTATGGTTTTATCCGGATCAAGACCTTGACTCAAATCGATTGCGATGACGATCTCTGCACCCATTTCTTCTGCCTCGGTTACTGCCAGCGCGCGGAGTAGACCTCCATCCGAGAGCAGGTGCCCGTCCACCCAAACAGGATCGAAGATGAACGGAAGTGCTGCGCTCGCCAGTGCGTTCAAAGCGATCGAGCCCGAACTCAAAATCACGACGGCTTCTTCGTCGTCGGGCTCGGTGATATCTGTAGCGAGGCAGGCAAGCGGTTTCGGCAGTTGGGTCGAGTCTTGTATGAGTAGTTCGCGCCAGAGCAAGGAGTGCAGTGCGTCTGACAATTTTTGACCGCTCGAGACACCGGGGACTAACAGGTTTGAACCGTTGACTCGCACGCTGAATCCATGATCGTCAAAAAGTTTGGCGATCATGGATTGATCGGCACGTGGAATCCCGTCGAGCAACAGGTCTCCCCACGCCTGCGCCTTTGCAACTTCCTCGAGATTAGCGGCCGTGTAGCGCCCGGTTGCATACATCGAACCGATGATGCAGCCCATGCTAACACCAGTAACGATATCGACTTCAATGCTGGCTTCCTCCAGCGCCTTGATTGCTCCGATGAAGGCCCATCCACGTGCTCCTCCGACACTCAGCGCAAGCGCAACCTTTGGTCGTTTCTGACTTTGCGCCGGAAGCACCGCAGCCAGACCTGGACCTACCGGAGCGAAGAGGGTGGAGACGGCGAATAACAGCAGCACAAAGCGGTTGATTTGGACTCTCATGACAATACCTCACTCGATTTCGGGTGTACGGCAAGTGGTACACTTCAATGATCGAGAAACCGGTTGTCGAGATGTGCTACTCGGTCGAGTAGAAAGCCCCGTTCGTTGCCTACCCGGTTGGGTAGTCCAGGGCAGCGTTTTTGTAATGGCCGGGTCGAGGAGGCGAATGCGACGGTCACTGGCCTGTCCGGGTGAGAACGGGATCGGCAAGTAAACGAATCCTGATCGTGCACCCTTAATCAATCCTCTGGCCTGCTCAGGACTCGCGTCACACCGCGTTTTGGGGATCAGACAGAAATGTTCAAGTCGTTCAAGTGTAGCTCGAACGGATCAGACAACTATGACATTGACCGTGCGACAGGTGGTGGCTTGGATCGGTTTGGACTCTGTAAGGACCGCACGGATTTTGTACGAACCAACAATATTAGTTCGTAAAGATAAGTCCAGTCTCGCTTTGTTGTTGAGTCCCTCAAGTCTAAATGTCCAGAGTCGCCCGTCCGGATCAAAATCCCCAACCTGAATGGATGCGTACTCCACGGCGACTCCGTCCGGGACGATCAGCAAGATTTCTGCTTCGAGCAACGAGTGCCCAGAGTTTTCAGCGGAGGGGAAGCACTCAATACGCTCTCCCGTGCTGTAGCTCGGTTTGGTCGTCGAAAGAGACATCGAGAAAGCGGCAATATTTCGAAACGTTCTCCGTGTGTATTCAACAGCAATTTCAATTCTATTTGATAGGTGGAGGCGCCTAAGTATGTTCTTAATATGGTATTTGACAGTGTCGGACACGATGTTCATTTCGTCTCCAATCTGTTTGTTGGTCATTCCCGTCACGAGCAGAT
>CBDTVC010000546.1:0-3065 GCA_965363925.1 uncultured bacterium
GCTTCGTTCCGTTATGGTTTACGGAGGGGCTTGCGGAATACTGGTCGGGCGGACAGGATTACAATCACGAAATGGTGATCAGAGACGCTCTGTTCACTAACTATCTCGTGCCGCTGGAAAGTATCCACAGGATTCGGGGTTCGTTCTTGATGTACAAGCAGGGAGAGAGTCTTTGTCGATACATCAGCGAAACGTACGGTGAACGGGCGATCCTGGAGTTGATCGACCACATCTGGATTGACCGGGATTTTCGCAAGGTGATGGAGCACGTCCTGCGGGTCGACTTCGACACATTGTCTGATGACTGGCTGGACTGGCTGAAGGAACAGTATTACCCACGGCTTGCTGATGGTGAGTTTCCGTCTCTTGTATCGGATCAAATTACGGGTCGCGGATTCAGCTCAAAGCCGGAGGTATACGTCGGGAAGGATGGAATCCGCCGCGTACTCTATGTCGGCAATCGTTCGGGATACTCAGGCGTCTTCAGTGTAAAGGTTGATTCAATCTACACGCCGCTCGAAAAACCTCGTGAAATCATTAAGGGCGAACGTTCTGATCGATACGAAGCGTTCCATCTGTTCGAAAGCAAGCTAAGTGTTTCAAAGAATGGGATGCTTGCGTTCGTAACAAAGAGTGGTGCGCGCGACGTAATACACCTTTACGATGTCGAGAAGAATCAACTTGTCAATACTCTGGATTTCGAAGATCTCACCGCCGTCTATTCCCCGGACTGGAACCCCGATGGATCTCGGCTCGTGTTTGCGTCAATTGATCAGTCGGGTTTCAGTGACCTTTTTATGTTTGATGTCGACGCGGGTAGACTGACGCGGCTGACGCAGGATCTTTACGATGATCGTGATCCATCATGGAGTCCGGACGGCGACTACCTTGCTTTTTCGTCTGACCGAACTTCGTCGCCAGATGCCAGCTCATATAATCTCTTCTCGTATGAGTTCGACAGTGGACGCATTGACCACATTACGTCGGGTCCACGATTTGATTTAGCGCCCCGCTGGAGTCCGGACGGCAAGAGCGTCGTCTTCGCAAGCACTGTCCGTGATTCGACGGGAAAGTTTGGTCCACAAGATGTCTGGGTTGCCAACATCGGTTCAAGAGAACAGCCGACGACGCTTGCAACGGCGAGTCTGGCGACCACTGCTAACGATTCACTTCAGTTCGAACCAACGACAATTAGTCGACTGACGAGTTTGAACGGCGCCGCATTTGATCCGACCTGGACTAAGGACAATCGCATTGTGTTTTCCAGTTTTGAAGGATTTCGTTTTTCAGTTCGATCGCTTCCGTCAGTTGATTCGCTACTTGCTGAGCCCAAGGAGCAGCGCAGGGTTGGGCTGAGCGTCAACAGCGAACCGCTGTCGTTTGGCAAGCTTGGAGTTGATAGCGGAGTGGAAGAGCTCTCTTATCGAAAGCGATTTCGTCTTGATATCGCACAGGGACAAATCAGCCAGAGTGCCTCGGTTGGAACGTTTGGTGGCGCCACGCTTGCTTTTTCAGACATGATGAGCAATGACTATCTGTACGTAACGTTGCTGAACAGCACGACGTCAAGTCGCGGGTTTCTGCGGGACCTAAGTGTGTCTGTTACTCGCGTTCAGCTTCACCGGCGGACTAACTTTGCTTACGGAGCCTTTCGCTTTAGCGGCCAGCGTTACGACATCAGTGATCCGGATGCGCCGTCGCGATTGCCGATCTTTTTCGAAACTCAGATGGGCGGCTACGGCGGAATCAGTTATCCGATTTCGAAATTCAGGCGGTTGGAGGTTAATACGTCTGTAAGCTGGAGCGACAAAGAAGTCATTGGTCGTCAGCGAAAGGCTCTGCTATTGTCTAATTCGCTTTCTCTTGTCCATGACAATGCGCTGTATTCGTACAATGGGCCAGTCGACGGATGGCGCGGTGGTGTAACGGCGGCGTACACGACTGACATCCGCTATTCCAATGTGAATTACTTCACAGGGATGGCAGATCTACGCTACTACCGGCAATTGTTTCGCGGCGTCACGTTCGCGACACGTGCGTCTGCGATGTGGAATCAGGGGCGGGAAGCGCGGTTGTTTGTCACCGGCGGTTCGTGGGATATTCGCGGCTATCGCCTCTTTTCGATTCGGGGGCAAAAACTTTGGCTCTCCACTACCGAGCTTCGATTCCCAATCGTCAACGCGCCGACACTCATTGCCCCGATTCTGGCTCCCTTCGGAATAGCAAGTCTGCGGGGCGCGGTTTTCGTTGATGCAGCCCATTCATGGAATACAAATTACCACGAAAAGATCGAAAGCATCAATTCGGGACAAACCCTTGGATCGGCCGGTGCAGGACTACGACTGAACCTCTTTAATGCATTCATACTTCGGTACGATGTGGGATACCGCTACTCGGACGGATTCCGCAGTCGCGACCGATTCTTTAAGCAGTTCTTCTTCGGCGTCGATTTTTGAACGATTTCTTTCTCCTGAATTTGTGCAATAAACCAAAAAGAGTGTTTCAATTCTTCCCGGCAGCTGCATTCGTCCTCGTTGGCGTACTTGGCCTGTCTGGTTGTAAAACGCTGCGGTTGGATTCATCCGTGCGACTTGATTCCGTTTCGGCGATGGGGGGAGGTCCGTACTATTCGACTGCCAGTCTTCCTGATTCGCTAGTCGAACAATGGGTCTACAACGCGGAGGCCGGTTTTGGCCCGTTGTCGCCGCTCGTATTTGAGAATCTGGTTTTGGTTGCCACGCGCCGCGGAGAAGTCCATTTGATTGACGCCGAACGAGGCAAGAAGATTGGAGCCAAAGACTTCGGTGTGGCAATTAATGGCTCGCCCTATATTCAAAAAGAGCGGATGTACGTCCCGGTTGATATCGGCGGAAAGCGAGGAATTGTAGCATGGGATCTTCGAAATGGAACTCGGATGTTTAACGTCGATTCTGATGCTGTCGAGACCGATATCATTGGCTTTCGTGATGAAATACTGTTTGTCGACACCGGCTCAGTCTTGCATAGTGCTGATGCGTTATCCGGAACGGAGAACTGGTCTGTTGTTCTTGATCCCGCCGTACCGG
>CBDTVC010000547.1:0-3059 GCA_965363925.1 uncultured bacterium
CGATGCCATCCCAGGAAGTCGGCGTACGAAGATCGAGCACGAGCATGGCCGAACCGATACCCATGAAGTGTCCGTGGCCTTCAATAAATCCCGGGACTGCCGTACGGCCGTCAAGGTCGATTACAGTGGTCTCAGGCCCAATCATTTCAGCGACGCTCGCCGAGGAACCGACGCTAACGATCCTCCCGTCGCGTACGGCGATTGCGCTTTGTTCGCCCAGGTCGTCATCCAAGGTGACAACCTTACCATTCTGAAGAACGGTATCGGCATATTCCGAACCGGATCGATCGCATCCTGACACTAAAACGAGCGACACCAGCAGCGTGGTAAGCACGTGGGGCATTCGGAAAAATGAAGCTACAGTATTCATCCTTGTAAGCGGTATGTTTGTGAAACGTGACGAGGCTGAGCCAGAACTAGCGGCCCAACCGATCTGGGCGGTATGTGGACGTCCGCAGCCAGTAGAGTTCGATTGGAGATAGTTTACGGAATTGTTTCCGTGTACAATGGAACAAGCCTTTCTGCCGTTTGGTTTTTGGGAAGCCGGACGACATGCTCATTTAAAAACCTACCGTCACTCACGGTCAATCCACGGTCAGTTCATGGTTGATAAATCAATAAAAAAGCCAACAATGTCATCGCCATCAGTGGATCACTTAACCGCCGAGCAACGTGAGGTCACTCAGGAGAAAGGTACAGAGAGGGCTTATACTGGGCAGTATTGGGACACCAAAGACGAGGGGATGTACCATTGCGTTGTGTGTGGTGACACCCTGTTCAGTTCGGATTCCAAGTATGATTCTGGTTCCGGTTGGCCGAGTTTCTACCGTCCTGCGGTTGTAAACACAGTAAAGGAGGTTTTCGACGAATCTCACGGAATGCGGCGAACGGAGGTGGTTTGTACCTCCTGCCAGGCTCATTTAGGTCATGTGTTCAACGATGGGCCGCGCCCAACAGGGCTCAGGTACTGTATCAATTCTGCTTCGCTCGATTTCCGACCAGATACTAGCACGGAAGCAGGGGGGCATGAAGCTGACGAAACATCAGCATAAGTCATCGTTAAGGGTGTCCCGTGAGCCGCCGATACCGGAATTGTAAAGTCCCGCCACCCTGGCTGGTCTAGTAGTTTCCATCGTCCCCATGAAATCCCGCTTCCGAGTCTATCTGACAATCATCAGTGCCGGATCGCTGGCGCTATTTGGAGCAGGTATCTATCTGCAAGCGGAGGGCGTGCGCGTAATTGCCGCTAGTACGGTTGACGCTGGAATCGCAGAAATCGGTTTTGGACTGGTGATCACTGCAGTCAGTTTGGCGCTACTCGTATTCGGATGGCGAGCTATTCAGCTAGAGGCAACTCTGGCGACGCGAAAGGAAGCATTTCCCGCCGAAAAATGGAGATGGAGGAGTGATTGGGCGGATGGTCAGTTTGTTGACCGTATGATGCATCCCGGCGCGATTGTCGGTATTGCAGGATTTGTTGCACTGGTTGCACTTCTGACGAGCTATCGCACGTATGTGAGCGGCGGACTCGACGTTCCAAGTAACGAAGTCGTCCTTGCGATCGTCGTGGTATTATCCGGTGGCCTGATCGCGATTGCCACGATCGTTAGCAGAAAATGGGCGCAATTTGGTGAGACCCGGTTCGACCTCGAAGGTATTCCCGTCAGGATTGGTGGAGATCTGACAGGTGTGGTTGTAACCAATATTTCGCCAGAGTATTTGGAGCAGAGCGTTGTCGAAGCGACGCTAGTGTGCAGTCGGATCTATCGCCAGAATCGTCGGCACAATCGAACTGCCGCCAATGCAGTTGTGTGGCGTTCCACTGTAACAATCGCACCTCGCCTCGGAATGCGCTCAAGTGATTCTGGACGAGTGACCTTTCCCGTTTCCATTGCGTTGCCCGATGACACACCTGAATCAACGGTTGGACATAAAGACGAGGAGGTTGAATGGCGACTTGACATCTCAGCACGACGTGGTCGCTCAAGCAACAAATCGAGCTTCACGTTGCCCGTCTTTCACGCGGGCGCAGAATCCGAGTTGATCGCCGCAAGAGCAGCGAACAGAATTGAAGCGGCCGCCAACCAACAGTCTTTATCCGAACCGGATGTTCACGTAGCCGTGCACGGACTGAGCGTTTGTCGAGTAAGCGGCACAACGACGATCGATGTCGCGCCGACCAAGCGCTTTTCGTTTGCTGCCGCAACGATCGCCTTCGGCCTAGTATGGGCTGTTATTGTGGGTTATCTGGTCATCGAGCAAGCGCCTCGGCTGCTTACGATTCTCGCGTCCTCCTTCAGTCTGGTGCCAGTGTATGGTGTGATTTGTATCTGGTTCGAAAGGACCCAGCTTCTGGTAAATTCGCAGGGAATTATCGTCCGCCGCCAAATCGGACCAGTTAGTTACAAGAGGACGATACCGGCACACGACATCAAGGAGCTTCTGCTTTCGTCTTTTGCCAACGTCGGATCAACGAATTATTTCGATCTCATCCTGTTGACTAACCGTGGAAAGCGACTCTTGGTTGTCGGTAGGTTGGCGGGGCAGTCGTCGATCGAATGGATTGGATTCCAAATCAACGCAGCGCTCGGGCGCTGTTCGCGAGTGGCGTTTTCCGGAACCGTAATCGGCCGACCAACAAGTGCACGACCGTTGCCCGATGGTGCTCCGGACCGAGGACCGCAATCTACTCCGGTAAAGACCGGCATGTCGGCCAGCCCCAGAACTCACTCCGGACCCGTTGTCAATTAAGCCTCGCGCACTGACAACCAGAAACGACGCCGCCTTCACTTGCGGTCAAGTGAACCACGGTGGATTCTAGCGAATCATGCTACCTCTAGCGAAGTTAACCAAGGTGGTATCGATGCGTCACATCTTCTCTATTAGTTTGTTGCCCATTCTGGCAACAACTCTTCTGGTCCTGGCCGACGGCGCCGTGACGTTGCCGATGTTAGCTCGGGCAGTGGAGCGCTGGGCGACGGAAAGTGAGCAGTAGTTTGTATGGTGCCGACGCTCTCAGTGGGCGTGCGTTTCGAGGTGTTGGCGTAGCAGGTCCTTCC
>CBDTVC010000548.1:0-3044 GCA_965363925.1 uncultured bacterium
AGCTTGCACCGGGCAGCGCCCGGAGCATGTGGATCGGAAACACGCCGATCCACAAATGATCACTCTGCGGACTCTTCGGCGTGGCGCAGCCGGTGAAGCTTCCCTACGTTAGCTTGCTCTGGATCGTGACCGCAGCCGTCCACGTGCCAAAGTGCTAGTCGGTTAACGTAACCGCCATTAGCTTTCCTCAATCTGTTGGCCTCTACGTGAAAATGTTCGAAGACTATGATGACGCAATTGCAGAGCACTACTTTGCGTTCAGACCGCCGGTTCACGCGGAAATCCTTGAGTGTTTGTTCACAAGCGGAGGCGCGTTTGGCGTGGGCCTGGACATTGGATGTGGCACCGGATACTCGTGTTCGGCCCTATTGAAGTACTGCGAACGCGTTTATGGCGTCGAGCCGAGTGCCTCGATGTTGAAGAGGGCAACGGCTTATGACAGAGTTACCTACTTGAACGGCTCGGCCTCCAGTCTGCCTCTTGGAGACGGACTGGTTGATGCGGTAACGTTTGCAGGCTCGCTATTCTACGATAATACAGACGCGACTCACGCGGAGGCGCGTTGGGTATGCCGCGACGGCGCAATAGTAGCCGTTTACGATTTCGAGATCGTACTTCAGCAGATGTGGCATCAGCTCGGGTTAGCAGCAAATGAAGTAGTTTCCGGATACGACCACCGAGCCAATCTTTCGAATGTGGCAGGCTTTACCGAGTTGGAGATAGGCAGCGGGGGCCTGCAGCTCTCGATGACATCGTCTGAACTCGCTCACGTGGTGTTGTCAGACGCGAAAATCTATCGTCAACTTGTCTCCACGGTAGGTGTGAGGGATCTCTTTGAATCAGTCGAATCGCAGCTAAGCGTGGATAATTTTGGAACTGGGGTCGAAGTAAACATTTTCTACGCCAAGTACAAAGTATCGAAGTAGTTCTAGACCGAGTCGATCATTACGCTGGTGGGTGAGGGCAGATTCCAAGTGATATGTGGGCACGGTTTGAATCAATGCATCTTCGTTTAGGTGGTATATTGCCGCTTCCCGGTTGGGAGACGTTAACTAGTGCTCGGCTGGATGGTTTGCACTGGGAAGTTGTCTTTCGCAAGCTAACCAAGGCTTGCACCGGGCAGCGCCCGGCGCAGAGTGGATCGCCAAGAAGCCGATCCACAAAAGCCCACTCTGCGGACTCTTCGGCGAGGCGCAGCCGGTGAAGCCTCCCTACGTTATATGCCTATTGAATCGAACGAACACGTCTGGATCCGGCCACAACTACCAATTCCATGTGTCGAATAACAAGTCGCCCATTCCGCTTTACCGTACTCGTTCTACTTCTGCTGTCTGTTGCGTGCTCGCCCAGCCCTGAGCTGTCGACCGGCGTTGTCGTGAATTCTGCTCCTGGAAGCAAAGGGCCTGACGCGTTTGATCTCCAACTTGAACAAGTGTTTGGCGGGGATGAGAACGCAGTCGATGAACGGTCTTTGCTCGGGCGCATCGGATCCGTCGGCGTGAGCGAATCCGGCGATGTCTACCTCGTTGATGCTCAGAGTGACGAAATTGTTGCCTTCAATTCTGACGGGTCCGTAAAGTGGCGGAAGGGAGGACCTGGTGAGGGGCCAGGTGAAATCCAGTGGCCGGGGCAGCTAATTGTGTCATCTGACGGCCTCCTCTTGGTCAATCAAGGTGGGGGGCGGGTTGATCGATATGATCTCAGCGGCGAATACAAGTCGGTCTTAAGTAATCCACCTCAGTTCAAATTGAAGTGCGTCCTGCCCGACGGTCGCATTCTGGGGGACGAGGCCGTGCGGGACGAGTGGCGACTGAGGTTGCTGACGGCGCCCAGCGAGCTTGAGATTGACTCATTGTCCGTGCTTGTCAACGTAGAGTTCGACATTGACGAACCCGCGGGGTTTGGCGCCATGAGTGCAGTAACGGCGTGTTCAGGCACCGAGTTGTTAGTGGCCAGTCCTGGAGCCTACCTCGTCGATCGCTATTCTCTGGACGGCGAATTCCTCGGAGGCTTTGGTCGTTCTGATACTGGTTGGAAACCTCCGGTGACTGCGTCCGGTGAGGGTGCGGTGTCGGTCCCTTTGTTTATGCCCAACGTGCCCCTTGATATAGGAGAGGACGGCTACTTCATCGTTGCTCAATGGTTGCGGAATCCGGAGATCGCCGTCGATATTGCAATGGCGATGCTGAATCGAACGCCAATGCCAGTCCGGGAGTGGCAATATTCGTTGGACCTTTTTGATCGAAATGGAATGCTCGTGAGTGCAGTTTCGGGAGATGGCGAATCACCGATAGGACGTCCGTTCGCGTCAGACGGCCGCGGTGCCGTATATACATACGTCCGCTCTCCGATCCCTCAAATTCGACGGTATAGGCTAGCCGTAGACTAGAAGTTTAGTTACGGCATATAACCAAAGCTTGCACCGGGCAGCGCCCGGCGCGAAGTGGATCGGCTAAGAAGCCGATCCAGAGGGTGCAACTTTGCGGACACTTCGGTGAGGCGCAGCCGGTGAAGCTTCCCTACGTTATACTGCACAAACATCTTGAGGGAGCCATGACACAAGTATCAGAAACGTTGGAGCCGGTACGTCGCCTCGGGTTGGCGGTCGTGTGGGTTTTGCTGCTCAGTACGAACCAAGTTGCGGCCCAAATCACACCGGGAACGGCTGGCGAGTTTGAAGTCGACGCCCGTTTGTTAGCCAGCGATGCCGTCTCGGACCCATCTTCTCTCGAGTTAAGCCGAGCATGGGCAGGAGATCCGAGCCGACTCTTTCACAAACCGAAAAATTTTGATTGGCGTCCGGTGGATCTAGCGACCGGACGCTCCAGCGCGTGGCTTTTTCAGTATTACTTTGGCGAGCCGAACGCATCCGGTGATCGACAGTCGGTTACCGTGTACCTAAGTCAGGATTCAACAGCTGTGGATGTCGCGTGGGATACCGACTATTCGCCGAGGCTACCTTTCGTCTCTTCCTGGCCCGATAGTGATGTTGCTTTCGATTCTTCGCGCGTAGCCCTCTTTCCGGGTCTAATGTCCGGGAACGA
>CBDTVC010000549.1:0-3043 GCA_965363925.1 uncultured bacterium
ACTTGGCGATGCGCATGGTAACGCGTCTTCCGTCCTGATCGTACCGAACCTCATCCGCCATTGACTCCATTAGGAAAAGTCCGCGACCGCCGTCTTCAAGCAGGTTCGCTTCTTCGAGAGGATCTGAGACAGTCTTTCGCTTGAATCCATCTCCTTCATCTTCTACTGAAATAACCGCAACGTCGTTCTCGGCAACGAACACAACGGTGACGTTCTTGCTGGCGTCAAACTGATTTCCGTGTTCGATTCCATTTGTGACCGCCTCTGAGGCAAGTAACTGAATCTTGTAAAGCTGGTCATCGTCACTGAAGAATGCCGCGAAGAATGTCGTTGCTTCGTCGACGACAAGCTCAACACTTTGAAATGTTGAGGGAAGAATCAGGGTGTGCGAGTTGTTCAAATACGTTTACCGTATGATTGCAACCTTGAGCAGGCGGGGTTCTTGATTGTCGGCGGATACACGTACAAGGTACACTCCCGACGGGACAATCTCTCCACGATCGTTGCGCAAATCCCACCTCAGTCCGCCATTGCCACTGGACTCAGTCATCCGAACCAAAACGGATCCCGACGACGCGACTATTTCGACCTCAGCTCCCAGCGGAATTCCGGCAAACGTGACAAACTCCCGGGACGGGTCAACCGGATTCGGGAACACGTACGCGTCTTCAAGATTCTCGGTCGTCGTCGAAAGACTAATTACATTCCCATCCAGTCGAAGTAGGTCTCCATTTGTTGAGAGGATGCCTTCGATTTCGAGGGTTGCATTCAGGGCCGTTGGTCCCGTGACAATTCCATCAAGCGTGATCAGCAGCGTTCGGGGATCCGACGCAAGTATCGCCGCACTTGTGACAACGCCAAACGGCATAACTAAGTAGTTCGCAAGGTTAAGCGAACTCTCGATATCGACCGGCTCACTGAGCGTGACAGACAGCCTGTGTGCGTCGATAATGTTCCAACTCTGAACATGGAACGGACTGTCGGAAGGCTGAGCACTTACGGGCAAATCTCCGCTACTCGCTGGAGCACCGTCGGCCGATCGAAGACCTTTCCAGGCCAATCGGCCTGATCCGACGTCAACTCCAAAGCGAAGTGCCAGCGTAATCCCGCCTTCCGTCAGAATCACGGACTCCGGGTGAGATACGGATTCGTTTGTGGTGAATGCAAGACTATCTGCAACTGCACTTTCGAGGAGTATTGGCATCGAAAACGTAACTGCAATTGATTTGGTATCAATTGCCTTTGCACTAAGTCCACGTGCTGGCGAATGTGGAGCGACTCGAACGATCGCGGACGGTGCCGTTGGTGACGCGCCGGAATAGGCAACGAGAAAATAATCCCGCGGGTTAGTTGACTGTAGCCGGACGGTATCGTCGCCAACAACTACAGTGTCAACATCAAACGATTGATCAGGCTCCGAACCATATACCAGAACAGAGTCTGAGCCCGGTGCGTGCCAGCGCAGAAAGACCGTCGCGGAGTCAAGTGAGTGAGAGGCAAGCCAGATGGGTCCAGCAGGCATGGCGTCGGGATCGGCTTCTAGCCGGTAGAAGTATTCATCAGCACCCGCGACAATGAGGTCCGTACGCCCATTGGCATCTAGGTCTCCAACAGCAATCTTTGCACTGCGCGCGCCTGATGCTGATGGAATTCCGGCATCGCGTCCCCAATGGAACACAGATCGCCATCCAGCATCGTATTGGAGCACGTACAAGTCAGGCACCGCAATTACAATGACTTCATCCCGTCCATCACCGTCAAGATCGGCGGCGATCAATCCATTGTGCTGCGAAGACTCACCCGGCAACGACAGCGTGTCAACGAATGCGTAGTCGTCATCGCCAACGGCTTTTACTAGATAAAGGCGAGACACACCCGGCTCGTAAACGCCGTCTGCTCGTTCTCCAATCCAGTTTGTCGATGTAAGAAGCAGTTCATCTTTGCCGTCACCGTCCAGATCGCCCGCCGCAAAGCGGGCTCCAGCGTTGTAGTGATCCGTTTCGAACGACCATGCGAGTTTGAAACTATTGTCGCCTGTCGATTCGAATATGAGCCAGTCACCGTCGCTGTCACCAACGACTATATCCTGTTTTCCATCGTCATCAAAATCGCCCACAAGCGCTTCGGGTTGCTGAAAGGAATTATCCGACAGCTCCCCTCCTGTGGCGGTATTATTTGGGAGGACAGACGCCGACGCGTACCCGGTACCGTCGAATTCAAGAATCCTGAACGACCGAGTGTTGTGCGAGAGTATCTCTCCCCTTCCATCGTCATCGAAGTCCGTCAGACGCGCACCCCAAACTGCTTCGGGCGAAGCAGGGTTGCTAAGGCCGGTGGTATCGATAAACGCAGTGGCGGATGGGAATGCCGAATCTTCAGTTTGTTCGAGGAGCACTGTTGCTCCACTCACCTGAGTTAACAGCTCCTTCTTGCCATTCCCGTTTGAATCACCCACATCTCTTGGAAAGACGTTTACACCCAGTTGGCCAACTATCCTCGGTGAATCGGGTGAGAACTCAGCGATGGTCAACGTGTCGCCAAGCCATCCGTCCCGATATGAGTTGTAAACGATCTCGGGCAATCCGTCGTCGTCGAGGTCGACAAGGTCTGGCAGTAGAAACCCGTGGCGAAGCAACGTAGCTGTTCGTCGCAGTTCCAAGGCATTGCTGAAAGCCGGCAACGGGAGAACTTTCTCGATTGCTGTCGATAGGCCGGTCGTGTTTTCCACCACAATTCGAACGGAAACTGGACCGTCGACACGACCTGAGTTAGACCAGGCCATTCCATGACGTTTCGACAGGCGATCAGACTTGACCGTCCATGTTGATTCGCCAGCCTCGATCTCGAGTCGAGCCGACGTATGGTCATCGGTTTCGATGTCGGCGTGAATACCTGCCGAGCCGTCGATCAGTGCCTTTTCGATCTCACCAAAAACGACCACGGGCGGAGTACGATCAATAGAGATCCGGCGCCGATCTTCCATGGCGCCGCGAGTGGTGTTTACGGATAACCTGAGTGTGTACAATCCATCCGGCAACGTTGA
>CBDTVC010000550.1:0-3040 GCA_965363925.1 uncultured bacterium
ATTGATTGACAAAATCCCAATTGGCGCTTCCGAGGTCTTGTACAACGGGCGGCGTTACGGCTTAACGCGAACTGATTACAATCAGGGCCGATCAACGAAGGTCTATGCGAACGAGCTTGGGGGGAGCGATCACATCAGCTTCAACTTCTATCGTACCAGAAAGGAAGACTTGCTTAAGCCCTGCGAAATGCCTGAGGAGAAAGTGATCGCATTTCTTGAGGGTGCAGTGGTGGTCGAGGAATAGCCGAAACATCGCGATTTGCCTAGAATTCACCTTGTAGTCTTCATCCGACATTGCGGCGGTCCGTAGCGCGTACTCGCGACGCGTTTCCGTCTTGCTCGCCCGGTGACTAAGTTGGGGTAAAGCAAGTCGCCCCCAAACCGCTATCAGCCATCGACGCCGTCATGTGGAAGAACACGCAGTTGATCTTCACCATCGTGTACTTGTTTGGGGCCAACACGCCCGTGCTGGCCCAGACAATGTCCAATCAGCATTCTCCTGCCTTGGAAATCGCAAAGGCAGAGTCAGTGGGGATGTCTGTCGAACGACTAGCTCGGATCGATGTCGCGCTTCAGTCAGCAGTTGACGATAGCGACATCCCGGGTGCCGTCGCACTTATTGCTCGCAACGGAAAGATCGTCTACTGGAAAGCGTTCGGGATGGCAGACAACGAGAGCAACCGCGCAATGCAACGCGACGATATTTTCCGAATCGCGTCGCAAACGAAGGCGATTACATCAACGGCCGTCATGATGCTGTGGGAGCGCGGGCTGTTCAGGCTCGACGATCCCATTTCGAAATATATTCCAGAGTTCAAGACCACTCAGGTTCTTTCGAGTTTTCGTTACGCCGACACCACGTGGACTAGCGTCGCGCCGACCCGCGAGATCACAATCCGAGATCTAATCACGCACACGTCCGGAATCGGATACGGGGTGATTGACGGAGACGAACGCATCAAGATGATCTACGAAAAGGCCGGAATAACCGATCTGTTTACCACAGAGAACATCAGCGTCGGAGAGAGCGTGAGGAAGCTTGCGGCCCTGCCGCTGCATCACAATCCGGGAGAGAAGTTTACGTACAGCGAAGGTCTCGATGTCCTCGGGTACTTTATCGAGATTGTGTCCGGCGAGCCGTTCGATCAGTTTCTGCGGAAGCACATCTTTGATCCGTTGGGCATGACAGACACGTGGTTCTATCTGCCCGAATCAAAGTCCGATCGCCTCGTGCCAGTCCAGCATAAGTCAGCGAACGGGGCGTGGAACCGCTACCCGGTTACATTCTACGATCCCGATTATCCAAAGAAGGGGGCGCGACGATTCTTCTCAGGTGGAGCCGGTCTGTCGAGTACGGCCAAAGACTACGCCACTTTTCTGCAGATGTATTTGAACGGCGGCGAGCTGAACGGGGTCCGGATTCTGAGTCGCACCACTATCCAATCGCTTATGGCTAATCAGGTCGGCGACTTGCTCGGAGTGGACAACGCTTCATTCTACGGACTCGCCTTCGGTGTTCTCAACCAAGAAGGACAGGCAGAGGGTGGCCGCGGCAGCACTGGCACGTTCGACTGGGGTGGCTATTTCAATACACAGTACTTTGCCGACCCGAAAGAGCAAATCGTAGGCATCCTGATGAAGCAGACGCAGGGGCCGACTTCAGATGATACTGGCTGGCAGTTCCGTCTGCTTGTAGGCCAGGCTATTGACGATTGACGATTGACGATTGACGATTGACGATTGACGATTGACGATTGACGGAAGTTCACGAATCGGCACGTGCTTGACCAGTCTGCCGGGGCTGAGCCATCAGGTCTTCGAAGTCCGCGGCCGTCATTATTGCGTTACACCCCATCCCCACGAGATGCCCGTGATCAACCAACCGTCGCTTGACTTGTGCAACGTCATGAGCTTGTACTCAGCCTCGTCGCGGCGCTGATTATCAAGCCGAAGCCTCGCGAGCGCAACCGTTTCGTAAATCTCTACGCTCAGCAATTCTTCGACGTACATCGTGTCACCCCGGCTTTCCTCCAACCGAAACTGACTTTCCTGATAGACGCCATCCTTGTCGACGTAACGATAAGCACCGTCGGGATGCAAAGACTTCTGCTTGTGTTCCAGGCTCCCCGTGTGATCGCCGATGTAGAAATCCTTGATCGTCTCGAGGATGGCTTCACGGTCGGGAGACCGAGCATCGAAGGATGAGGAGCGCTGTACAAACTGTGTCGCGACCAGCAATAGAGAACAGAGTAAAAGTGCACTACGCCCTACATGTACCATCTTTGGACCTCAACGTTGATTACGTATTGTTTTGGGTTGATCATCTTACAGACTAAATCATCATTGTGAAACACTTTTCTACGGCACGGAGCGGAACTCTCGCGAGCAAAATATCAAACTCCTCCACTATCTTGCGGCGAATCAATATCGGGACATCAAGGCCGAAACATGAAAAAGTCAGACGCGAGCTCCGACCAATCGGCATCGGAGCTCATCCCAAACAACTTTGCCGAACTCGGGGACTGCCGCGGCGAAGGGATGACGCGTTCCTTCGCTTGAGGTTTTGCCTCGCCGTGCTGGGGGTTGGTTTGCCGATCTTCTCCAGGAGCGGCTGTTGACAAGCAGGGGGTCGTCCGACTCCTTCCGAGCAGCTGTGAACCGGTTCAAACAAAAACGAACATGACATACTCGCTTGGTGTAGCACTTGTCCTAACTCTCGTAAGTGTCGGATCCTGTGCTGAGGCGCCTTCGTCTGACTTTACGGAAGCCCCGAATATTCTCTGGATTGTGCTGGAAGACACCGCACCGCTCCTTGGGGCGTACGGCACGACGATAATTGAAACTCCGAATATCGACCAGCTCGCTTCCTCGGGCGTCCGATATACAAACGCGTTCATGCCAGCGACAGTTTGTTCGCCAAGCCGCTCATCAATAATTACTGGTTCGATGTCGACCAGTTTGGGGCTGCACAATCACCACAGTTCGAGAACTGAGGAATCCTCGATCTATCTTCCCGAAGGCTACCAAACGATTCCCGAAC
>CBDTVC010000551.1:0-3036 GCA_965363925.1 uncultured bacterium
CTGCGAGTTATCGTCAGAGCGATCTTACCGATCTCGACGCAAATATTCCGTACTTCCCTGATTGGACAGGCAGCGGCTCAATTCAATATCGCTTCCTGAAGCAAAAAGCGCTTGTACAGTTGGACGCTCGATTTCGCGGGGAACGTTACATCGACGTTGCAAACACAACAAAACTGGATCCGACTATAGGCTTTGATGCCACCCTGTTATTCAATGTCAGCCGTTCAATCGGGATTACCGTGCGCGGAAGAAATCTCCTTGGAAACCGACTTGAGTTCTGGGATGGTTTCCCACAGATTGACCGGCAGATACTCGGCGGATTCCGATTGCTGTGGTAGAACGAGTGAATACCAAGTGTAGATCACTAAAAATCACTGTTTTTCACACGCGTTGCTGATACATTTGATTTATCGATGCGTGAAAGTTTGAGGGTTTTAAGGGGAAGACGGGTTCTGGCGTATCTTTTGATATGCGCATATTCGCGTACGATCGAAAATCAATGATCCCGAAATGACTGATGAATTCAATTGTACTTGATAACGAAGCCATGGCTGCAATTGCGGAAGTAATCCGAAAGCGTTTGATCCGCGGTCAGCCTGTAGCAATTCCCGGGGTGGGAACGCTTAAAGTTGCTCATTCGCCGTCGGAAGTGGTTCCGGGCGAAGGAAGAGCATCGATAACGCCGCCTCGCGATTTCGTTGTCTTCGAACAAATCAACCAACGAATCCCCGCGTAAAGTATCATGTCGATGACTCTTGTCGAACAGATTGCAGAACAACTCGGAATAGACGAAACTGGCGCCAAAAACGCGCTAGGCACCTTCGCCGGTCAAATTGCCCATCTCGTCGAATCGGGTGGGTCCCTGGACGTTCCTGGACTCGGCAACTTCGTGGAAGACGATGGACTACTACTTTTCAATCCGACTCCCGAGCTGGCCGAAGCGGTGAATCACCGATTTGCCGGTCTGGAAACACTTAGAGTCACTCGCGAGGATGGTGAGTTGACAACCATCGCCAAGGACGAGCCTGATGTAAGTCTAGGCAGTGAGTTGGAAGACTCCTCCGTTTCTGAACTGGAAACGGCTGCGAGGTCAATTCCGGATTCAGAAGTACTCGATGATGTCGCCGAAGCTGATGGACCTGATGTCGCCGAAGCTGATAGACCTGATGTCGATTCAATTGACTCGGAACCGTCTGATGTATTTGCGGCAGGATACGACCACGATACTAACACGGACGATGTTGATGATGGCGAAGAGCTTGTTAGCGGCTCTGATTCGAACGATATGGAAGCAGCAACGTCTACCGACGCTCTCGACGACGCAAAGGCGGAGATCAGCCTCGATAAGCCCCTCGCGAAAAAGACCGAAATGAGCCGTGCTGGTGCGTCTCGAGCGCGATTGTTTGTTCCGTTGATTGCGGTTGCCTGTTTTGTTGTCGGATTGCTGTGGTTTATCAATCGCGGCGACTCACCGACTGAACTTGCCGAGAACAATGGGCCAAATACAACAACCAGTCAAACGGGTCCCCCGACGGCAAACGGATCTCAGTCTGGCACTTCTGGTGAAACAAGTGAAGCGGCAGCTCCCTCGGAGTCGGCCGGTGAAGCGACGATAGACACCACTCCCCTCTGGAGACCAGGTCAAATCGCTCGTAATACTGGTGCCTATAGCATCGTTGTTTCATCTGAAGAAACGCGACCGGAAGCTGAAGCAATAGCCCGGTCCATTGCCACTCGCTTGAATCAAATTACGGATGTCCTCGTCAGCACGGTTAACGGTGCAACTCGCTATCGTGTCGGTGTGGGTGAGTATTCCTCGTCAACACAAGCTGCTCAAGAGCTTAACCAACTTTCCTCCGAGCTTCCTGATGGAAGCTGGGTTTTGCGAATCCAACCCTCAATGTAAGCCAGACCATTCATGACCCATTTCGCATCGTTTCTGCAGGAGGCAAGCATAAATCTGCCAACGGACGGCGTCCAGACGGCGCCCGCATCGTCCCCCGAAGCCATTTCGTGGCTCGGTACGTTCATGGACAGCGGATACGTCATGATTCCGATCGTTCTCTTGTCCTTCGTCGCGGTTGCAATTTTTGTTGAGCGCATGATCACGTTGCGCAAGTCGAAAACCGACCCCGACCTGGTTACCGAACGCATACGGGATTACGTGCAGGCCGGCGACATCGTCGGGGCTCGGAGTTATTGTAGCAACCAATATTCCCCTATCACCAGGATTCTAAAACATGGGCTTGAGCGGCTCGGCCGCCCAATCGCGGAGATCCAGGAATCGGTTCACGCGGCGGGTAAACAGGAAGCGTTTGAACTTGGCAAACGCGTTGACCTACTTGCGACCATTGCTGCCGTTGCGCCAATGCTTGGTTTTCTCGGTACCGTTACGGGGATGATCAAAGCCTTTAAAGAGATCCAAAGCTTGCAAGGGAACGTGAATCCCAGTGTGCTTGCAGGGGGCATTTGGGAGGCTCTCCTGAGTACGGCGGCTGGCTTGGTTGTCGGCATCCTTGCAATCTTCCTTTACAATTTCCTGATTGGAAAAATCAATCGCGCTGTTCACGATATGGAAATTTCAGCAACTGACTTTATCGATCTCCTGCAAGAGCCCGCTCCTGTTCACGCGCGATACGAAGACCGCGGATAACGTAGACGAATTTATATTAAGGGTACACTTCCGATGGCTCTAAGCTTCACCAACAAAAAGGAACCTATCTCCGTCTATAGCCTGGCCGGATTGGCTGACATCGTTCTTTTGCTTCTAATCTTCTTCCTGTTGACTTCAAATTTTATCCCGCAGTTTGGGATCCAGGTCAACCTTCCGGAAGCAGAGGCAAGTGCACCGATGGCGTCTCAGTACATCACTGTGGTGATCACTGACGAAGGCCGATACTACGTTGACCAGCAGCCAGTTTTGGTAGAAGAACTGCTTAACGTGATACGAAGTGCAAGTCAAGACAAATCTGCTCTCGTTCTCCGGGCAGATAGGGACGCTACGGTAGGCCAATTTGCAGCAGTCGCGAGCATTGC
>CBDTVC010000552.1:0-3027 GCA_965363925.1 uncultured bacterium
ATCGGTCTATGTGCCATACCAATCCGGTTTGTCTAGAGCTTTCAGTATAGCTGCTTGCGATCAGTGACGTGCGGCTCTCCATCCTGCTGTCAGCGCCTCGTCCTCGCTGCGAAACCATCGTTCGCCTTTAGATTCATCGATTCTTGTCGCATGGTATGACGCTGTCCCGAGGACATGATAGATCTTTTCACCTTTAGCGTTTATGTTGCCCTTGATATCGCATTGGAGGCTCTGAGTTACGTTGTTCGCTTTGCAAGGTTCGACGTTATCGGGACCATTAATGTCGAAATGCCAGTTGTGTCGATCTTCGCTGGCAACGTACTCCAAACTGCAGCTGCCAATCGTTATCACGCCACTGTCCTGCAGTTCGTAGTGCTTAACCGAACGACCGTCGACGAACGTCCCGTTGGTACTAGCCAGATCTATTATCGTGACACCGTTCGGCGAATTGACGACCAGGGCATGATGGCGGCTGACCGAAGGGCCGCTGATACGGATGTTACACTGCTTGTCGCGCCCGATCAGAATATGCCCGCTATCGAGTGGCAGCTCTTTCATCAATTCTTCGTTCATGCGAACGATGAGGCGCCGTTTCTGGGGGCTTGCTTCGTTTGCCGCTAATGAGTCGGCTCTGGCAATCGAATGTCGGATGATGTGTGGTTCGCGAAGCAGCTCGTTTGCCTTTCTGACCATGTCCGCTGTTATTGGCGTAGTGCGTTCCTGGTTCGACAGCTTGAGGCACCTTAGATAGAGATTGTCGATAGCATTTTCTGCGCCTTCGCTTAGTTCATGAACGGCAGTAATCGCATCAAACTCAAATACCTGAGCAATATTGCTGATACCTGACGACAGCATTCTCGATTTAATGTGCTTTCTGGTTTCAGCTAACGAAAAGGGCTCAAGGGCAAAGGTGAGGGCAATTCGTTGTTCGATACCAGAGTCTATTCCGACGACGTTCGATTTGTTAAGAAGCTCAGTCAGAGCCGGTCGCCCGGACACTATTATCGCAAGGCCGAATTCTTCTTCTGTCTCCAACTCGACCAGGCAGTTTATCCGGTCGAGCAGCCAGTGGTCGGCTTCCTGAGCGTTCTCGATGCAGAGGAGCGTACGGTTGTCATGGGATTTTTGAAATGACAGAAACATTGTGAAGACGTTTTCGAGATCAGTGAGGCTCAAATCCTTGGACTCGAATCCAATTCCGTGAATGACTTCGCGCATCACGGAAATTTCATCGGAATAGGGTCCGGTGACTCGCACAACGGCGACGTCGTCACTCATACCGGCGACAAATCGGTCGACGAGAAAGCTTGTGCTGGATTGTCCTTCGCCGACGAGGATTGTCAGGAGTTTCGAATTTTTGAACGTCTGCTGCAGGCGATCAAGCGCATTGTGTCTGCTGCAGGTGCGAACCGGCAATGCGGATTTCTTCGGCGCCGACTCGTTGGACACGGCTAGTGCTAATTGCTGAGGACTCATGGATATTACCTCGAATGGCCTTTAGAAACAGGGAGTTAAAGGCTCTTATTAATATTATTTGTTACGCGCAGTCAGTGTAGGCTAGATGCTTGCTTATGTAAAGTGAAGTACGAGGATACACAGTCATCTTATTGAAACATAAGGAATACCTGTTCGAAGGCCGGCGCTAATGTAGGCGAGTCCCGCTTGCTGCGATCTTCATGGATTCTGATTTCTTAGCCATCGCAATGGCCTCCCGTACGTTGGCGAGTCTGTGGCGTTTCAAAATCAAGGCACGCGCAATCGCCAAAGCACGTGATTCGCATGCGGCTCGTAAATCGGGATCTTCAATGGTCGTCATGTCTTCAACATGCGATACGCCGATGATTCGTCGTATCATTTTGGCTCCGGCAAATCCGAAGCTGTCAGCTAAAATTAACTTTAAGTAACGCGATAATGAGTTTTGTGCCTCTTCACTAGTACTCTGAGGAAAAGCTGTTTTTGGATACAGCTCACCCGTTCTTTCACTTAGCCAGAGCTGTCTAAATTCCGTTTCGTAGGTGGTCCATAACTTGTCTATTACTGTCAGAATCCAGCGAGAATATTCGCTACGGTCGTCGATTGTGTCAGCGTGGCCCGGTTGGGCGCAGTAGGCAATGAGTAGATTGCCGATAATTGCGCCAACGTCGAAACCCATTGGACCGTAGAACGCAAACTCTGGATCTATAACTTTCACGTCTTGTTCGGTCACCATTACGGACCCGGAGTGGAAATCACCATGCAACAGCGTTTGCGACTTGCACATGAATTCGTCTTTGAGTTCATTGACCGCTGCCTTTAGGGTTTCATCATTGCGTATGCTGTGAACAACAGCGTCAAGTTGTGGGCTGGTCCATCGATTCAGGTCGGCTGCATAGTAGGGCTCCGTGAATATGCGTTTTTCGGAGATTTGACACAGCGCATGGTTACCAGCGAATAGCGCTGCGTCCATTTTCTTCGATGCAGAATCCATCGATAAATCAGAGCCGCGAAAATGAGTCCTGGCCAGATATTGACCGAGACATTCCGCCAACCGTGGGTATCGATTTCCCGAGACGAGTCCCTTTCTCAGGATGATATGCGGGGACAAGTACTCCATAACAATAATCGCCTGCTCTTTGTCGAAGTGATACAACGCTGGCGTCATTCCGGGGGCTCGTTCTGAATGCCGGACGGTGGCCTCGTATTCAAAGAACGCACGCGAAAGAGGCAGTGGTGAGGCGGGACCCCGAGCACGTATATAGGGTAGAGCTTGCTTAAGAATTACGGTGCCTTGAGTGCTCTCGACAATGAAAACCAGATTTAGATTGCCATCCCCGATCTCACTCACTTTCCATTTGGCGGCGTTAGGTCCCAAATGGGGGAGGACGCACGACTGTCTCGATAGATAATCGGCAACGGTAGTATTCGTGAGTTCGCGGTATGTGGTCTTGTCTGTGCTGGACATGATTTTGGGCTCTGGTTTCTCAGGACGAATTAGCTGTCAGTAGGGGACTCCCAATATCTCACTCCTCGGTAATTGTAGCCTCCAGT
>CBDTVC010000553.1:0-3025 GCA_965363925.1 uncultured bacterium
GAAGCGCGGGTAGTTTTTGAAGCGCAGATCGTTTTTGAAGCGCAGATCGTTTTCCGAGCGCACTTGGCCACCAGTCAGTCTCCAGAGACCGAAGTCCGCGCGTGACAAGAAGCCACGCCCGTCGGAATGCACGCGGCGAAGCCGCAGCACGGTATCTGTTGAAACGGTTAGCCAAGGCAACTCCGGATTGAGGCAATGCACCACAAAATCATAAGTTTAACAGTGGATGCGGTTCCAGAATACGATCTGCGGAACGAATGCGTGCCGAAATACAGACGCACGTATCGGCACACGTTCCGATACCACATTTTTCACCTGTTTGTAGTCACAAGAGCGGTATTCCGCCAATTTCGCCTTCAGCGGAGGGCAGAAATTACTCCCCCACGTCAGAACCTGATCTGCTCCGAGTTAGTGAGCAGGGCGAAAAACATGGATTATGCCGCGGTCGTTTCACTGGACTGACGGCGCAACGATCAATTAATAAACGAGCGGTCGAGGTTTCAGATTTGAGACAACTCGACCGGTCGGTGAAGTGGGCCACCACTTACAGTAATGCCATGGTGGCCTGAGGAATGGGGACGAGATATTCTTTCTCGATCACGTCTTTATGCACGCCAAAGGAGCCTGTCCCTCGAAAATCAACTGCGACGTATTTGCCGACGATTCTCGTGATTTCTCCAATGCCGTAGAAGAACGGTGCTGGACCGTAGTAGACTAACTGACCCAGCGTGAGCTTTTTGCCGATTCTTGCTTTCCGCAGATATGCCGGTACAGTTGGAAGCAGTTCCAGCCGATATATATTGGCGGATGGTATGTCTGTGGTCGCTTGCATGGGGCGTCAATATAAGACGCGCAGCGATCTCTCTAAAGTCTCGGAATGTCAAATCCCGTGGCATGTAATTCAGCCTTCAGACAGCACATACTTCGTCTTTTCACAGATCAACTTGCAACTCGTCTTGGTTGCAATAGTCACAGATGGTATACTTAGCGTTAGGTTGCCAGAGCATACTTGGCGACCCGACCGCAAATCTCGATCGCCTCACTTCCTCCACCACAGGCCATGTCGAAAGTCAATAAAATTGTCGACCGCCAAATCGGCAGAAATCCAGAATTGTTTGCTGCCTCGATTGCGAAGATCGAGGAGCAAGAAAAACGCTACCCGTACCTGCGGATTCTCGTAGGTATAGTCGAGCAGGCACATCCGGAATTAAACCAGGCTCCAGCCAAGGATAAACAGATCGCTCACCTTGTTGGTGTGTTGTCGGACAACAAGCTGGATGAGGACGAAGTTGCAGAAGTCGTTCGCGTGAGAGACGAAGAGCGCGGCTATTACTACGAGTAGTATCCGACACTGAAGCCGACCCCTCGCTTAGAGGACTCTCCCTGGATTGTCGCGTACAAACGAGGCCCAGCCACCACTGCCAGACGTTTTGGTAGACGTTTTGCCGGGTACGGCGCCTCGATGGGCATGGCACAGAACAACGGCAAGGACATCCGATGCATCAAGACCCATTTTTGATTCGTCATCGTTGATCGCCAGAATTGAGCGCACCATATACCAAACCTGTTGTTTGGAAGCTGCGCCGTTTCCGGTCACCGCTTTTTTGACTTCCTTCGGTGTGTACTGGACTACCGGGATATCCCGATTTAACGCAGCAAGTATCGCCGCAGCCTGTGCCCGACCAAGCTTCAACATTGACTGCGCGTTCTTGCCATAGATCGGCATTTCAATCGCGCACTCGTCGGGCTTGCACCGTTCGATGAGAGCCGTGATGTTGTCATAGATTTCGCGGAGACGCAGATGGTGATCACCTCCACCGTCAAGCGCAAAGACGCCGTAGTCGACAACCACAGACGTTGAGCCGCTGACGTCTACGACGCCGTAGCCGGTAAATCGCGATCCTGGATCTACGCCGAGAACTATCATTCAGCTATTGCTGCGATCGTCGCATCATCTAGTTCCATCGTCGAGTACACTGACTGCACATCCTGATGCTCTTCCAACTTCTCGATGAGTGCGGCAACCTTTCGAGCCCTATTCGGATCAAGCAAAACCGTGGTAGTGGGTTCGCGCTGTAAGCCGGACGATTCTTCGACCTCAATTCCGCCTTCCCTAAGTGCTTCCTGAACAGCGCCGAATTGCGTAACCGGAGTGCGGATGATGAACAAGTCATCCTCCAGGATCAGGTCATCCGCCCCTGCCTCTGCTACGATTTCGAAGAGCGCCTCTTCGGATATAGCGTCAGCCTTAACCTCAAGTACCCCAAGACGGGAAAAAAGGAACGCTACGGATCCGGTCGTGCCCATACTACCGCCAGCCTTCGAGAAGATGTGCCGGACGTCTGCCACGGTGCGATTCGTATTATCAGTCAGACTCTCAATGAGGATGGCGACACCGCTCGGGGCATAGCCTTCGTAAGTGGCTTCGACATAATCCTGCCCTTCAATTTCGCCCGTGCCGCGCTTAATGGCCCGCTCGATATTGTCCTTGGGCATATTCTCCGACTTACCCTTGTCAACTGCCACAGCCAAATGCGGGTTCATGTTCGGATCGCCCCCGCCTTCGCGAGATGCGTTAATAATGTCACGCGTAATCCGAGCCCACACTTTCGAGCGACGAGAATCTGTTACCGCCTTCCCGCGCTTGATCTTGGACCATTTATTATGGCCTGCCATACCTTCTTACCGTTTGCCCTAAAACAAATACATAAACACAACATACGGCTCCCGCTAAACCGTCCTACGCTTTCCCCGATCCTTTAGGCGATAACAAAATTTCAGTCCGGACCATGTCTCATCTACCGCGCAAACCTTCGAGTCAACAAGACCCGATGCGAGTCCCAAACGACGTACGACGCCATCCGACAAATCTGTTTCTACGCCAGACGCCTTCTTGGGCCAACAAACCCAGACAAACCCTGTGTCGAGGAGTGCAGCCTTGATTTCCGGAAACCGGACCGCGACCTCCGCTTCAGTCCTAGAGAAGAATTGGACAAACGAAAGTCCGTCGCGAAGTGCCCGTACC
>CBDTVC010000554.1:0-3020 GCA_965363925.1 uncultured bacterium
GTTGAGCTCCAGAGCGTCAGCCCCTGCCTCCTCGATGTACGCGGCGTAATCAATCCATCCGCCATTCGAGATCCCATTCAAGCTTGCAATAATCGGGATGTCAACAGCGGTCTTCGCCCGTCGAATGTGTTCCAGATAGCGTTCCGGCCCGACATGGTAAGACTCGGCGCGCGGAAAATAGGTAACAGCCTCTGCATAAGACTCGACGCCATAATCCAGATAGTGATCAAGCCGATGGCCTTCGTGCAATATCTGCTCCTCGAACAGCGAATGTAGCACGACCGCACTTGCACCCGCTTCCTCCATCTTCCGAATACCAACGGTAGATTCGGACAGTGGCGAAGCGGACGGAACAATCGGATTCTTGAGATCGAGACCGAGGTATGTCGTTGAAAGATCCGGTTGCGCATTCATGATTGACCCCGTAATTAATTGCTGCGTGTGTTGCTGGTTCGTTTAATGCTGCTAGTCACTTTCTGACTTACCCGTTTCGGCCATCACTTCGGTGGTAACTTCGACGGGCCCGCCGGTGCTTTTTGCCTTTCCGCTGGCCCCGCCAACCCCGGCGGCATCATCGCCTTCTGAGTAGCAGCAACTGGCGCGCCGGTATCCTCGCGGGCCATTTCCTTGTACGCCTTCCACTTGTTAGTCACGTGAGATTGTGCCTCTATGAGGAATGCAGCCGCTTCTTCGGGATGCGTTCGCTCCAGCATCCGATATCGATTTTCGCGGTACGCATATTCGCGGAAACTGATCTTCGGATCCTTTGAATCAAGCACCAACGGATTTCGGCCCTCTGCTTTCCTTCGCGGATCAAAACGATACAACGGCCAATACCCGGACTTGACTGCCAGGTCCTGCTGTTCCATTCCCTTGGCCATGTTGATGCCGTGGGCAATACACTGGCTGTACGCGATGATCAAGGATGGCCCGTCGTAGGACTCCGCTTCTTCGAAAACCTTGATCGTGTGGTTCTCATTTGATCCGAGCGCAACCTGCGAAACGTAGATATATCCATACGACATCGCCAAACGACCAAGATCCTTCTTTGGCGTCGCTTTGCCTGCAGCAGCGAACTTTGCGACGGCGCCGAGAGCCGTCGCCTTCGAAGCCTGGCCTCCCGTGTTTGAGTACACCTCCGTATCCAACACAAGGACGTTAACGTTTTGCCCGGAAGCCAACACATGGTCAAGTCCGCCGAACCCGATGTCGTATGCCCATCCGTCGCCTCCAACAATCCACATGCTTCTTGGAACAAGGCTTTCGATAGTACTGGTCAAGTCTTTTGCGCGTGCATCCGAACTTATCTTGGCGACCTTTCGCTTAACTCGCTCAACCAGTTTTCGTAGCGGAGCGATTTGATCTGGCCTGCCCAGGTTTTCGTTTTCGAGCGCTGTAAGTAGCGCCTCCGCAGGTTTCCCGATGGTTTTGCGCAGCGACACAAGAAGCTCACGCGCAAACTCAGCCTGCTTGTCAACGGATAGACGCATTCCGAGCCCAAACTCCGCGTTGTCTTCGAAGAGAGAATTACTCCACGCAGGTCCGCGTCCGCTCTTGTTTGTTGTCCACGGCGTTGTTGGCAGGTTGCCACCGTAGATACTCGAACAGCCCGTTGCGTTTGCAATAATGGCACGATCACCATACAGGCGCGAGAGTAAGCTGAGATACGGCGTTTCGCCGCATCCAGCACATGCCCCCGAGAACTCAAACAGGGGCTCAAGCAACTGAACATCTTTTCCCTTCGTGAACTGCAGGCCGTTGGAATTTCCGTAGCGGTCAAGCTCGGGCAGTGTCCGAAAAAATGCCCAGTTATCTCGTTCGCTATCTCGGATCGGTTGCTGCGGCGCCATGTTAATTGCTTTGCGACTTACTTGAGACTTGTCAATGGCGGGACAGATCTCCACGCACAACTCACATCCGGTGCAGTCTTCCGGGGCAACTTGCAGGGTGTATAATTCACCCTTCATCTCGCGCCAAGAGGCTGGCATCGACTTGAACGTCTCGGGCGCCTGCGAAAGGTCGTCCTCCGCAACAACCTTGGAACGAATCACAGCGTGTGGACAAACCATCACGCACTTGCCACACTGAATACAGAGATCGGGCTCCCATACTGGGATTTCCAACGCCAGGTTTCGTTTTTCCCATCGTGTCGTTCCGGTTGGATACGTTCCATCGACGGGCAAGCTGCTGACAGGAAGCAGATCACCCTCCCCCGCCAGCATCATCGCCGTGACGTTCTGAACAAATTCGGGTGCCTCTTCTGGCACTGACCGTTCCATCTTTATGCGGCTCGTCGCCTTTTGTGGCACTTTTACTCGCTTGAGGTGAGCAACCGAAGAATCCACGGCAGCAAAGTTCATGCGCACCACCGATTCGCCACGCTTTCCATAGGTCTTGCGGATGTAACTCTTGATTTGTTCGACAGCTTCGTCCGCTGGCAGCACTCCGCTTAAGACAAAGAAACAGGTCTGCATCACCGTGTTGATTCGGCCGCCCAGATTCGCCTCGCGTGCAACACGATCCGCATCAATCACATAGAACTTCAGTTTTTTACTGATTATGGCGCGCTGAACCGTTTGCGGTAATTTGCGCCAGACCTCCTTCTCATCAAACGGTGCGTTCAAAAGAAACGTGCCGTTTCGTCCAGCCATTTTCAGCGTGTCGTACTGCTCCAAAAAATCAAATTGATGAACGGCCACGAAGTTGGCTTCTCGAATCAAGTACGTGCTTCTGATCGGGTCGGGGCCGAAGCGTAAATGTGAAATTGTTCGTGCACCAGCCTTGCGAGAATCATAAACGAAGTAGCCCTGAGCCAGTAGATCTGTAGATTCACCGATGATCTTGATTGAATTTTTGTTTGCGCCCACGGTGCCATCAGATCCAAGACCCCAGAACACCGCCCGTGTTACACTTTTGGGCTCGATGTTGAGCTGATCATCATATTCGATGCTTGAGTTCGAAACGTCGTCATTGATGCCGACCGTGAAGTGATTCTTCGGCTTTTCCTTGGACAGTTCGTC
>CBDTVC010000555.1:0-3018 GCA_965363925.1 uncultured bacterium
AGCCGAGAGAGCAGACGGTTCGGAAAACGTCAAAATAAAGTTGATTGCCACAACCGTTCCCGGGATCGCAAACGGAAGGATGGCAAGGGCGCGAACGAGCCATCGAAACGGAACGTTTGTTTTAGAAATCACAAGTGCTGCGGCGAGGCCAAAAATTGCACATGCTGCCGTGGCGATCACGGACATTACAAGACTGTTCCGTATCGGTTCGAAAAACGAAGGGTCGCTGAACAGCTTCAGGTAATTTCCGATGGTATAAACTTGGGGTAGGATCTGAACAGTCCAACTACCTTCCTGAGCAAACGAGATGAGCACGACGGTCAGGATCGGAAGCAGTAGGAATGTCAAGAACAGGATCGCGACGCTTAGGAAGATGTAACGCTGTCCTCCTGTAGCAATAGAGGGTGGCAGTGGCTGAATTCCTTTTGACCCCGATCCCGAACGGCTTTGCCGGTTGTTCAATTCAAGCACGATCAAGAAGGCAAGGCAGATAACGGTCAGCAAGGTTGAGACCGACGCAGACAACCCGAGATTTCCGTTCGTTTTGTAGTTGTAGATCTGCAGTGTTAAAAATTGCTCGGTCCCCGCAAAAAGCAGCGGCGCCGTAAACGACGCCATCGAAATCATGAAGACGAGTAACGATGCACTGGCCAAGGCGGGCCGGAGTTGCGGGACGATCACAAACCAGAACGTTCGCGTTGGTGACGCCCCAAGGTCAGCTGATGCTTCCAGGATTCCCCGATCAATTGATTGTAACGAGGCCGTTACGAACAGGTAGAAATAAACATAAAGCGAATAGACGTGAACGAGCCAGACGGCTGGTAGTCCACGAAAGGCAAACGGAACGGAGTCGAGCGCAAAAAGGTGTTGAATGGTCCTTGGGACAATACCGCTTTCGCCGTACAAGAAGAGGAACGCGAGCACGCCAACAAGTGGCGGCAGGGCCAGCGGGATGGCTGCCAGGGCCATCAGTGTCTTGCGCAGGGGGAAACGATAGCGGAAAAACAGGTAGGCCAGTGTTGTGCCGAGCGCCGCTGATCCGATGACTGTCCAGATCGAGATCATGACCGAGTTGGTCAGGGCGCGTACGTTTGCCGAACGTGACGTGGTGAACAGTTCCACAAAGTTCGAAGGACTCAGGCCTTCGATAAACACGCGCAACGCGGGATAGAAAATGTATCCGAGTTCAATCGCGAGCACAACGGCCAGAAGCGAAAAGGCGACACGCTTCGTAACAAGCATCAATTCCCCGTGGTTAGGTAAGGGTACTCGCTAAAGCGAGAGCCGGCCTTCAAATGCCCGCGAAAGGGTCGCTTCATCCGCGTACTCCAAGTCGCCACCAATTGGGAGACCTCGAGCAATTCGCGTGACGCTGACGTTAAATGGCGCCAAGAGTTGCGACAGGTAATAAGCGGTGGTGTCTCCCTCTACGTTGGGATTCATCGCAAGGATGACCTCGCGGACGGGCACGCGCTCCGGTTGACTTTCACGTGTCATGCCAGGCGTTTCGCTTGACTCAACGTCTTGAAGAGAACGGGGACTCGACGCTAAAGCAACCGGCGGTAAACTGCCACTGATCCGGGCGACCAGTTCGCGAATTTTCAACTCTTCCGGCCCAATGCCGTCAAGCGGAGAGATGGCGCCACCAAGGACGTGATAGAGGCCGCGATATTCGTTGGTACGTTCTACCGCTAGAACATCGTTGGACTCTTCAACAACGCATATAATGCTACGGTCACGTTTTGCTGACAGACATATCGGACACGGATCGGCGTCAGTAATATTGAAACACGTCGAGCATTCGCGCACCTTGTCCTTTGCATCCAACAAGGCTTTTGCCAGCATGGAAACCTCCTCACGCGGCATCTTAAGTATGTACGAAGCGAGGCGCTGGGCTGTCTTTCTACCTATTGTTGGCAGTTTAGTGAACTGCTCAACGAGCGCCTCGACGGAGCGGGACGTATGGCGCATGGTTTTATTCTGCGGTTACAGATCTTTCGGTGATAACAGGTCGTGATCGCACGGATATCTGCGACTGTGGTCGGCGACCATGAATGCCACTCGCCCTAGAGGCCCATTTTCCCAAGACTGTCAAGGTCCATACCGGGCGGGAGAAATCCACCTGCCGCCTTGCCCATTTCCTGTTTGGCAAGATCCGCAACTTCTTCCAGCGCCTTGTTGGCGCCGGCGATAATCAGATCTTCGAGCAACTCCATGTCGTCGATGTCAACTGCGTCTGGATCGATTTTGATTGCGGTGATGCGCTGTTGACCATTGGCGGTAACCTTTACCATGCCACCACCGGCCTCAGCAGTTACAGATTGTTTCGAAAGCTCTTCCTGAGCATCCGCCATTTTCTGCTGCATCTCCATCATTTTGCCGAACATGTCGGCCATATTTAGCTCGTCAGGCATAGTAGTTAAGTCTTATTTCAGATTTCATTTGATGCGCTGTCTGCACAATCGTAAGAAAACAGATAGTCGTAAGAATACAGAGTTGGCGTAAAAATACAGATTGGCAGCCACTTATAACGAACTCACTACCAAACGAGTTCTCCGCCAAATTCGTCAAAAAGCGCTCGAATCATCGGACTCTCTTTTCGCTTCTTGTTCAGGTATTCCTGTGGGTCAAAATCCTGTACTTCGTCGACCTCTTCCTCCATTGCATGATCAGAACGAATTTCGAAATACAACTCCACAATCCGCAATTCAGTATGAGACAGCAGTTGTTCGCGGAGAAACGCTTCCTGATTGGTTAACAGGCGACGATGGAAATCGTCGGGGACAGAAACAGTCAACTTGCCATCAACAATGCCAGCCGGAGAAGAATGCTGCAACAAAGCCCCGACATGTACCCGTTCGTTCTTGACATTTCGAACATAAGCGAGCCAGATGGACTCGATCGATCGCAACTCTTCGGATTTTTCAGATTCCACGTGCGGCGACGCACTCGTAACAGCATCATCCTTATCAGGTGTTACAGTTGCTGCTTCGTTTGATCGGCTGCGCGCCTGAAGGG
>CBDTVC010000556.1:0-3008 GCA_965363925.1 uncultured bacterium
CCCGAGCACGGATGATCTGCGGACTCCCGAATCGTCTTTCTTCAATCGAGAAGAGACGATTTTCCTCCGGCGGTTCCGGATTCACTTGAGCATTGGCCAAACGTTCTAGTGGCTGACCAATCCAAACATACCAACCCCGGTCCCGGTGATCAGCGAACAGATAACGCTGCCACTCCAACGTCCAAGGTCCGAAAATCCAGGTCCTGCATGGGTCGCATTGGAAGAACCAGTGCGGTGCTGCTCCTCCTTCTCGTCATCGTCGTTGGTCTCGCTGCCAGTCCGTATGGCCGAACGCGGATTCTCAGGTTTGCACTGAGCAGCGTGCCACTTAGCGGTGGCTACTCGTTAACCCTTGGCCAGTCTGGCGGCAATGTATTCGGTGGATTGGAACTGTACGACGTTAAACTCCACGCACCCCCAACCACCGGCAGTGAAACGGCAGCGACCGAAACCGCCGAGCTTGTGATCGCACAACTGGATACCGTTGCGGTGAACCTCAACTACTTGCCGCTTCTTTCCGGTACCGTCTCCATTAAGTATCTCGACATTCGAGGACCAACTTTTCAACTCAAGCAAAGTCGAAATGGAGACTGGAACGTCCTCAAAGCATTCCAAAAGGACACGTCGGCCACTACCCAATCATCCATGGCCGTTCGAATCGGCTCAGCATCTGTGCGGACCGGTGCCTTGACGGTTCAATATCTATCAAGTTCACAAGACTCGGTCCTTACCGCACGCGACATTTTGATCGCCGTTGCCGACGTCGCGTTTGGCGACAAGTTCGAGTTTGACCTACAGGAGTTTCAGGGGACTTTTAGCCCGCCAGGTCTCCCCGACCCTGCATTTATTCGTTCCGTTGTGTCGGTACAGAACTCAGTCATCACGGTTGATACGCTTATCGTTTCCTCGCCAAGGACAAATCTTCGAGGCAGTGGACGGGCATCGCTTCCGGAAGGGTTCTTTAGTCGGGACGAGGCAAGTCTGAACGAGGACAATAGCGTCAGTCGGCCAGCAACGACGGCCGTCGCGAATCAGCCGCCAACAGCGGGCGCTGCAATCGATGGCGGCGATGCCAAACGATCCGACTCAGCCGGCATTCTGCCAGAGTTTCTCGAGAAGCTTAGCGAACTGGAACTCGATTTACGCGCGACGCCTGTAGCGTTTGCTGACATTGCCCCCTTCCTGCCGTCGATCGACGCGACTGCCGCAGGAACGATAGTCGCCACTATTGACGGAGGTCCAGCGGATGCACTCTTCGACCTGAATGCTGATTTTGGTTCCAGAGGATCAATTGTTGCCACGGGCAGGGCCGGATTGTCGCGAGACCAACCAGTCAGTATCGAGGTCGACGGGTCAATTAACGAACTCCGCGCATCGCTCTTCAACGTCGACCTCTTCAAGAACGCCGATGTTATCGACGGCAGCGTTGTTGCTGCGCTGTCTGGAGCAGAGCTTAGTAAACTTAGCGGCACCGTGACAATTGCATTGCGAGAAACAGCACTGGGGACATTCCGAATTGCAGAACCTCGGGCGTCTGCGATTTTCGAAAACGGATTGGCCAACTATACCGCATCGCTCCAACTCGCGGGGCAGCCGGTACGAATCGCCGGCAGGGCCCGTCCGTTAGGCAACGCACAAACGTACGACGCTGCAGTATCGTTAACGACGTTTGATGTTTCGCGCCTGGGCCCCGCGTATTCTGCCTGGAGAACATCACTTACGGGTAGTCTTGCGGTTGAGGGTGCCGGCTTCAGCAAGCCGTCGCTCAACATAACCGCTAACCTGAATCCATCGACAGTGAACAACTTTGCAATGGCAAATGCTCGTGCAGGTGTTCAGCTTTCATCCGACAGGGTTAACCTTGATGTTCAGCTAACGGGACCTAGTGGATCAGCTTCCGCCAAGGGCACCGTCAGGAGCCTGGCGTCGGAAGGCTGGACCCTGGAGCAACTTGCACTTTCCAACTTCGATGTTGCTTCGATCCTTGGTGACACGACTGCACTCTCCGTAACGGGTACGTCGAATGCCTCTGGTTCGGGCTGGAGTTTTGCGACAATGCAGCTTTCCGGAATAGCGGCGATAGACTCTGCTCGTTTTGGTGAAATCGCGTTTTCCGATTTTGATTTGAACTTACGAAAGTCGGCCGATGTGATTGATTTCGAGGAATCGGGCGCCATAAACGGGGCGAGGATTCGGTCGCGTGGCTCGTTGGAAATGGGCGACATACTCCGCCTAAGTGTTGCCGAAGGCGAGCTGCAGGATTTTGATCTCGGTCGCTACGTGACGGGACAATCGACGAGCCTGAACGGATCGTTTGAAGGCAGTCTCGCCGGCAAAAGTCTGGCGGACTTGTCGGGATCAATCAAAGCCAAGCTCGCCCAATCCCGGGTCAATGAAACGACTATCGATGACGGCGACTTGACCGCACGCGTTGACGCAGGACAAGTCGAGTTTGAGTTAGATGTTTCGACGGCAACCGGCGGACTAGCCATCGAGGGCAGGCTTGATCCGTTTGGTCCTACCCCGACATACGAGCTTGCGCGCTCAACGTTTAATGCGTTGAATGTCGGTGCATTGACGGGCAACGATGCACTAACAAGTAACCTGAATGGATCGATCGAAGGATCCGTAGCAGGCACATCGCTGGCATCCCTTCGCGGTGATGCACGGGTTCGTTTTGAACGGTCAGACTTCAACGGCATCGGGGACATTGACGGCATGATCCAATTGGATGCAACAGACACGTTGACCAGCGCTGTTGCGGACCTTCAGTGGGAAGGCGGCGGCTTGGCGAGGGGGTTTATCCGGAGGCGACCTGGTATTGACTCAAGCGCCGATTACCGACACCAGGCAGCGTTGACCCTTCAACATCTGGACTTTGGTCGATGGCTCGGTAGTGATTCCCTGTCGTCGGATCTCTCCGCTGATCTGGAGGGTTCGTTCTCTGGCAAGACCCTCGCCACTGCGGTCGGAAGTGGCAAACTAATTGGCTTATCTGGCCGGTTTCA
>CBDTVC010000557.1:0-2977 GCA_965363925.1 uncultured bacterium
CAGAGTCGCGAACATACTTGTCGGTAAACGAAAGCACCTCGTCTGCCGAAGCCGAGATTGGTTGCTCGAGTACACTGGCAACAGCTTCGTCGGGATCGCCAAGGACAGAGCAATTTATTTCCGTCAGTTGGGTGACGGCATGCTCCACGATAATTTTCTCGTCGTATCGAAAGGCCTCCTCAATCGCATAGTCCAATTCTTCTCGATTCGAAGCCTTTGCAATACCGATTGAAGACCCAAGCCTCGCCGGCTTGACTATCACGGGATAGCCAAGTTCGACTTCAACCGTCGAAAGCCATTGATCTTCCTGATCTGCCCACTGCGACTCGCGGAGGGCGACGAAATCCACGATCGGAATCGACTGATCGCGACAAAGCATTTTCGAAAGGACTTTGTCCATTCCAACTGCAGATCCGAACACACCGCTACCTGTATACGGAACGGAAATTGTTTCGCAGAGACCCTGGAGACTCCCGTTTTCTCCGGTCCCTCCATGTAATCCAAGAAAAACGACGTCGATGTTAATCGAATCGGTGCTCCGACCAAAGCGACGTTTTGATAGGGTGAGGACCTGCATGCGGCCGTTTACGGACGGAACGATACCGCAAGGATTCACCTTTTTGAGAAGTGCATCAACGTCCGAGAAATTCTTGAGATCAAGTAGGGCGTCACCGGTATACCATCTGCCATCTTTGGCTATGTATAGCGGGACGGGGCGGTACACACTGCGATCAAGAGTGGCTGCTGCCTGCAGCGTCGAGATAACGGACACCTCATGCTCAGGTGAAACGCCGCCAAAAACCATTCCTATTGTTAGCACTGATACAGTCTCTTCCGGTTCATTCGATTAACATTATGCGAGCAAAGTCGATGATTTACATCGTATCCTGAACACAATTACGGCCGAGGCGTACCGCCTGTCAACGCATCCAACTGACGAAGCGGCTCGCCCTTTAGGTTCAAGGCTTAGTTGCAACGGAATTGGCCGCAAGGGGCGGCAGCCTCAAGACACCGAGCTTCAGGACAACCCGCCGCCAGACAACCCGCTTCAATACACCCATCATCTTTCGACTCCGTTGAAACTCGCCATCATCTCGGACATCCACTCGAATCTTCAGGCTCTGACAACGGTCCTGCGATACATCCACCAACGAAAGGTCGACGCAATATACTGTCTCGGCGATATAGTCGGATATGGTCCTGAACCGTCTATGTGCGTTGAGCTTGTCCGAAAGGAATGCAAAGCCGCTGTTCGAGGTAACCACGATGAAGCAGTGGCTCTTGATCATGGTCTGGAATATCTCCCGAAAGATGCGCGAAAGGCGGCTATCCACAATCGACTGGCATTGACGGACGACCAGCTTGAGTTTCTTGGCCGTCTCCCGTACACCCACACGGGAGATGGGTGCACGTTTGCCCATGCTTCACCCAAGAATCCGCATGTCTGGACCAGGGTGGAGTCTCTCCAAGTAGCCCTCGATCAATTTGATGCGTTTAGCACCGAAGTATGCTTCATGGGCCACACTCACATGCCAGCCGTTCTTTCTGACAAGCTCGGCGTCCTACGTGTCCGAAAGGGAAACCGCTATTTGATTAACGTGGGAAGCGTCGGACAGCCGCGCGATCACGACCCGCGCTCTGCGTTCGGCATTTTTGACACTGAATCCTTCGAATACGAGCTGATTCGAGTGCCCTACAACGTTGAAACCACAATCGAGCGTATAAAAGAAGAGCGTCTGCCCCGACGTCTTGGAAGACGGCTCAGGGTTGGCCAATAGGACGGAGGCACGGTGACTTATTATAACATGTTATAATAAGTTCGTATATTTGGTGCCATTGCAACCTCAATATCCGACGAATAAGGCATGCTCAGTCCTGGAAAGCCGCGACATGAACAAATCAGCGACTGGATTCGAAGCAGAATCGCTAGCGGAGAACTAGCGGTCGACCACCAGCTCCCTTCTGAAAGCCAACTCGGCAAGCAGTTTTCTGTCAGCCGGATTACGATCCGCAGAGCACTTCACACGCTCGAAAGCGAAGATTTGATCTACCGCCGTCAAGGGCTGGGGTCGTTTGTAAAGGGAGCCGCCGTTGAACAGGGGCTCGTTCGGTTGACGGACTTTGTCGAAGACATGCGCCAATCGGGTTTGGTTGCAACATCAAAGGTAATCGGGACTGTCACTGAACTGGCAAAAGGCGAGATCGCCACGGCATTGGACATTTCGCCCAAAACGGTTGTTGCCCGACTGGACCGACTGAGACTTGGAGACGGCGAACCCCTCGCGTTTGACCACACGTGGCTGCCTCTTAATTTCTGGCACTATATCGAGGGGCATGATCTGGGCCACCGGTCCATATATTCTATCCTTGAAGAAGATTTTGGAATCCCGATCTTACGGGGAACGTTCAGAATATCCGCTGTCGACGCACCCGCTGCAATTGCCAACCACTTGAATATCCCAAAGCGCCGCGCGGTGTTATTAATTGAGCGGACATCGTTTACCGAATCGGGACGACGCGTATACTATCAACAACGGTACTATCGAAGTGACCGCGTCGCTTACAAGCTTGAACTAGAACGATTAACGGGATCAACATCGTCTACCGGCAGCGGGATGCCGTTACAAGATTTTGAACCCGTGTTCACGAACCGCTAGAAATCTGAACCAATGTCGAAACCACCCAAACGATTTTCAGACTTTGTAGAGAAGCACTCGGATGTTGGGGCCGCCTATAAGGCGCTCGGCAAAGCCACGATGGGCGCCGGCACGCTTGATAAACAGACCGCACAGCTCGTGAAACTGGGAATTGCAATCGGAATGCGCCACGAGGGTGCCGTTCACGCTCACGCCCGAAAAGCACTCGACGCTGGATGCACGCCAGACCAGCTAAGACACGCTGCCATCCTTGGCACCACAACGATTGGTTTCCCAAACATGATGGCCGCCTACTCCTGGATTGATGATGTCGTCGACGA
>CBDTVC010000558.1:0-2971 GCA_965363925.1 uncultured bacterium
TAGCGAGACGTTCCCCTGCAGGTTGCCATAAAAACCCGACGGTACCAGAACGCGCGGAAAGGGAGTCACCGCTTCTTCAACGATGCTCCTCGGCTCAGCACTTGCCATGACCCAGCCAATGGTTTCTCCGTTTTCATCCACGGGTACGAGTCCCTGGTATCGAAATCGCTCCCGCTCTCGTCGTCCGGTCATCGGCTCTACCAGCGCACCCTCGTTTCCAGATGCCGCATACATCTCGCGGATGATTTCGAAATCCGCTTGTTCAATTTCAGCAAGCGTACTAAACGTTACGCGCTGATCAGATTCATAGTAGCGACCGATCGATTCATTCTGGGCGTCGAAGATGGCGAGACTTACTTCGTAGGTTCCCATCGATGCCAGCAACGACCTTCTCAGGATTCCCGTGGCGAGGGAATCTGCGACAAACAATCTTCCAGAACTGGCCGGACCGGAATTCGATTCGACAACAGCCTTCAGTGTCGCCCGTAGCGTTCGATTGGATTCCGCATCTTGCAAGATATCCTCAATTGCAAATAACACACGCGGATCACGTCCGTCATCAAACGACTCGACTGCGTCGATAAGTCGGTTCTCCCGCTGAATTTCGAGTCCTCGATAAAGCAATGGGTAGATGATCGCCGTGACCCAGAATATTCCCAACAAGACATTCCGAAGTGTCAGGGCAACGACGCCTTGCCTATAGAAGCGGAACACGAGAAATCCGGCGCCAACCAGTAGGGCCAATACAAGCGGGCTAACCAGTGCGGATGGGGCTGCAAACATACCGGTCAGCGAGCCAATTCCGACAAACGTCAGCAAAGCCACCACACCAGCCACTGTGGCCCGGAAAAACCGACCACTTCCCAGGTTCACGAAGTATCGATAGCAAACCAAACCGCAGATCATGGTGCCACCGAAGATGATCGCCCCGCCAACCGCAAACAGTAGCAACGATACAAAAACGGTGAGCACAAGGCTCTCCGGTAGGAGCCCCGTTCGTGCGAAATAATCCAACGTGCTATCAAGCAGGACTTGCCCGGTTACGCGGGTAAGAAAGACAACAGTCAGGGACATGAGCGAGGCGCAAACGATAACACCCACAAGCGACGCTGAACGGAATCGCTTAAGGCGCTCAATCTTTTCGATTGGCCGGACACGTTCGAGCACAGAAACAACAAAGTGATACAGTAGCAGGCTGGCGAGACCGACGAAGACGGCAGAAAGCACAACGTCGCCGATCGATCTCAGTGCGTCGCCGTACAAGCGAGATGCGAGATGGGTCGGATCGTAGAGAGGGGCAAGCGGAGATTTCCCGACTTGTAACCTGTTTGGCCACTCAAGCGCGAGCAGTAGAAAACGGAATCCGACGAGGCCACCAAATGCCACAAAGAAACGGAACGATGTTACCCGCAGATTCTCGCTACGGGCGGCCCGCCGGTACCAGCTGTAAGCTGCTACGAGCAGCCATCCGCCCAAAAGAGCGATCCAGCTCGCAATGACATTGTCGTAGCGATCCCTGACGTTCTGAATTAATTGCTCACCACTCGGCCGATCAACAAAAACACGTCCCAGCACGTCCCCGCCGATTCCCTGCAGTAGTCGAACGTCCCCGGCAGCCGGCAGCTCATCGTCAAACGGCGCTGAGTAGATGGTGCGAAGCGGGATGTGTGTTCGCCGGCTCCAGTTGTCCGAAATATCGTAGTCTTCGAGAAAGGCATTTTGCACGGGGGCATTGGATCGCAACATCCGCAAAACCCGAACGCCCCCATAGATGGTTGGTCCGTCACGAACGGGAACCCACAAGACCAGGGCAACGCGCCGATCCGCATCGACAGAGATCGCCGTTTGATATCCCTCGAGGAATTTGAGTTTGGCAGGAGCGTCATCAAGCGGCATGGAATAGCCGAGCCATGCGACCAGTCGTGGGACCGGCGTGTGCAATTCGATCGCCATCCGATCGGGCAATCGAACTGCAGAGAGATAGTCGACTAATGACCGATTGTTCGTAGGCCCATCGATGTGACGCGCATCATCAAGACCGTGCCGTACGATTGGCGCGTCTGCAATCGCGTTGCCCAGCGCCAGCATCTCCTCCTGAATCAGTCGCAAGTCATCATCGACAAGATCGTATGCGCTCAGAACGGCGCGTGCGCGTAGCTCATCCTCGCGATCAGCCAATCGGCTAAGCTGCGCGTTTCTTATTAGCATCGTTGCCGGAGCCAATAACACCAAGCAAAGGGTAACCAGCCAGAAACGGCGATTCATCTGACGATGGGGCACGGCTGGTGGAAAAATGACAGCACGGTTATGTACCGACTGTTGGTGGTCGTCATCGCGGTGGTCGTCATCGCAGTGAGCGTCATCGCGGTGGATGTCATCGCTTTGGACGTCATCGCTTTGAACGTCATCGCTTTGAACGTCATCTCCGAATAATTATTTCGCGCAATTCCCATTTGGATTGCCTCATTCGTAGGCGAACAAAAACCCGGAGGGCGCGATCTGAGGACTTGTGTAGCAGTCTCCCCTGCACAAACATACCGCGTTCGGTCGTGGATGACTCATCGAACGAAAATGCCCGGACCTGGTGGGTTTTGAAAAAGTCTTTCAGAACAAATTCGGCCTGAGCCTGACTGTACTCCCGGGCCTCACCAAAAACAGCTACGGCGATTCGGTCCGATCCGTGTGAAAGCAGCTTCGAGACATCACCTTTGTTCAAGGCCTTTTCAATTGAATCCACAACATCCGCCGCCTGGCCGTACGAATCGGGCACGACCACTAAACTCGCAAGCACAATGAGTACTGCCAGCGTGGTTTGTACAGGCGATTTCCGGTTTCGAGACAACATCTGACTAAAAGAGCGATTGGTGTGGTCGATTTTCGCCATATCACATAGTGTGCTACAGCGCTATTCGAAGTCGAAAGGTAGCAAATAGTGCGCCTCACCGTGATTATCTGTCGACGACCCGTCTTT
>CBDTVC010000559.1:0-2971 GCA_965363925.1 uncultured bacterium
CGCGAGACAGTCCCGAATAAGGCAGCGGGCTACTTGGACCATGCAGCTTACTTATCTTGAAGACTGAGCTCTGATCGAGTGATTCGCAAATCTGCTACTCTGCGGAATCATCTGCGAGCATTCGCCAGTGAAGCTTCCCTACGTTATACGGCAGTGGCCAATGGGCTAGGCTGTCCGTTTTTTCCCGCAACTCACCATGGAGTCTATAGTATGACCGCACGGACCGCGAGGCGCCTGCGCTCCATCTTCTGGATCACGTTCGTGTGTGTGATCTATGCGATGCTCACCGAAGTCATTGCAACAGCATACGAGACTGGTGAATTTAATTCTCCTACGTCTTTCGGCATCAGCGTTGGGGTTACTCTCGGTGTTTCTCTTGCCCTGCTGGAAGAGTCCCGTTTCGCTGAGCGAATCGGCCACCTTCCGTTCGCACTAGCACTTGTAGCAAAGACAATAGCGTACTTTCTCATCCTCACCCTAGTCATAGTTTTCGTCGGGCTGGCATTCGGAACCATGACTCTGAATGCGGAACAGACTTCGGACCCCAATTTATTTTCGGATGCTGGCTACTATGTTTTTGTAGGAACGACCCTGATGTTGTTTCTGATCATCATATTCTTCAGGCAGCTGGACCGATTACTCGGGCACGGAGTGCTAATCAAAGTCTTTCTGGGGAGGTATCGGCGGCCGAGACGCGAGTCGCGCGTATTCATGTTTCTCGATTTGAAATCGTCTACCAGTTTGGCGGAGCGTTTGTCTCCGGACGCCTACTATTCGTTTTTGAATGACTTCTTCCGAGACCTGTCGCTTCCGGTCGTGAACACGGCCGGCGAGATTTATAAGTATGTCGGGGATGAGGTCGTGATCACATGGAAGCAGAAAATCGGGACGAACAATGCGAATTGCCTACGGATTTTTTTCGCCATTGACGCTGCGATCGAAAATCGCAAGAATTACTATCTGGACCGCTATGGTGTCGTGCCCGAATACAAAGCCGGCGCGCACCTCGGGGAGGTGATCTCAGCCGAGATCGGTGATTTGAAAAAGGAGATCGCGTACAACGGAGATGTCTTAAACACAGCCGCCCGTATTCAAAGCGTTTGCAATGAGATGGAGCAGCGATTCGTTGTCTCGAAACAGCTCATTAGTGAGGTGGTGGTACCGGATAACATATCGGTAGTACAATTGGGTTCTGTTGCCCTTCGGGGGAAGGCGGAGCCCTTGGAGTTGGTCGGACTTACTTGATCTGCGATTTCAGATCCGTCATGTGGTGGCACGTGAATTGTTGAAAGTCCACCGCGCCAGACTGACTCACTGCCGTATAGCCGAAGCGTGCAGCGGACAAACGCCCGGCGCATGTGGGTCGCATTTGAAAGAGATCCACAAAGTTGCTACTCTGCGGACACAACGGCGATCGTTCGCCAGTGAAGCTTCCCTACGTTAGCGCACACGTCGTACGTTTTAGTTGGGTCTCTGCCCCCGGACTATGTCGCGCCGACGGCTATTGAACGAGAACGACAGAACTCGCTAACAACTTCTAAGCCGGTAATCGTTATAACAGACAATCTCTAGGTGGTGTCGGATCAATGGGCGGTGCGCATTTCGGACGGGCTTGACTGCGGCCGACTGGTTCGAATCCTTGGCCATTTGGTGTTGGGTTGTTGCAGTCGGTGTTCACGCCACATACTTTGTAGTCCCTTCTTGGATGAGAGTGCGACGTGAAACCGATCAGTTCGATACGACATTTTTCGGAAACCCGGCGAATCACGGGTACGTCCGTGTGTCTGTTGGTCTTCCTTTTCCTGACAAGTGGTTGCAGCATTCGCTATGGCCGAACGATCCTTAAGGACGACGTGCTCAATCGCAAGGTGGATCCGAGCATTCACGTGCTACCGGTTGTCGCTGACTTCACTTTGCGAGATAAGCCAGTGCCGGGTGGCTCGGTCTCGATCTCTTTTGGCCTTTCGGCAGAGCGGTTGCGCAACTACGCTTTTGTCAATATCGCTGATTACGAAGAAGTGATCGCTCGTAAGAATTACACCGATATACTAAAAGTCGAGACAGCTTCTTATGGTCCCTCGGTAAGATATTTGGTTGGTAAGCAAGATTGGTTTCGTCCCTACGTTGGACTCGGATTGGACCGGTCGCGGCTTCGTGCTCGCATGAAAGATCCGAAGTACAACCCTCGCACGCAGTGGTGCACGGGTGCGTGCAGCGCAGGAGTCGGGGATCTCTATTTGCACAAGGGCTTTGGAGCGCGCGTCCTTGCCGGCGTACAGATTAAGATAGTGTTGATTGAATACGAGCGAATATTTGACAAAGGGAATGAGTTATATCCATTGGACCGAAATCGATTTACTGTTGGCTTGCGCGTTTACGGCCCGTGGGGAAGGTGAGGGCCTCCATGCCGCGACAGCCAACCAAAGCTTGCACCGGACAAGGTCCGGCGCATATAGATTGCAAATGTGGCAACCCAGAAGTTGCCACACGGCGAACTGTTCGACGAGGCGCAGCCGGTGAAGCGTCCCTAAGTTATTCGTCACTCCAGCAAACATGAATCATACAGCGAACGAAAGCGTGTTGGCCGTAAACAGCTTAAGACGGTGAACAAAGTATCTGTTGTGGCCAAGCTGCTCAGCAATATGGGTTGACGACTTCATGTCAGAAAACATGAATAACGCCACGGCCCGCCCAAGGCCGCGGACCGTAACCACAAAACTTGATTGCGTCCAAGCGGGTTCGACGATCGTTCTTCGCCCCTGGAGGTGGGATGCCATTATTCGGGCATGTCAGTACCCAGCAATGGCATCGTGACGCAAAACCCAGGCATGCACCGGGCAGCGCCCGGAGCATGTTCGCCTTTGAAGCCGATCCACAAGATGCTACTTTGCGGACTATTCGGCGAGGCGCGACCGGTGAAGCTTCCCGACGTTATAGGCGCTTGGTAATGTCGTGAATAATTGAGGTTGCA
>CBDTVC010000560.1:0-2967 GCA_965363925.1 uncultured bacterium
CCGGGCGAGCGCGAACGCTGAGGATTCGTGGACTGGTATCTCGACGGCCGTGAAGAAACGTACGCCGAACGTGCGGATGTTTCCAACGCAGCGCTGGCCCAAAACACTGCCGGCCTCGGTTATATTCAGCTCCGAACGATCCTCGCAGACGTACTGGAGAACCGAACCCAACTTACGTTTGAAACGCTTTCGACACTAAAGAAAGAGTTCATCGAAGCAGAAGCCTACGGAATGCTAGAGTTCGTTGAAACGGACTACACGCTTGACATGGTCGCTGGCCACAAACACGCCATTAAACATTTGCGGCAAGCGGCGAAGGCGCTAAAAGAAGGCAAGCCGGAAGTATTGCCAATGGGTTACCTCGTTAGTGGCCCGGTCGGCACTGGCAAGACGTTTACGATTACGTGTTTTGCCGGCGAGATCGGAATCCCAATGGTGAAGCTCAAGAATTTCCGTTCACAGTGGCAGGGCCAAACGGAAGGTAATCTTGAAAAGATCTTGAATCTATTTGAGGCAATGACGCCGGTTGCCGTCATGATTGACGAGGCGGATGCCGCACTAGGCGATCGAAGCAGTTCCGGGGACTCGGGTGTGTCTAGTCGCGTGTTCGGTCAGATCGCGTCGTTCATGTCAGACACGTCACATCGGGGGCGGATAATCTTCTTCCTGGTGACTGCCCGACCAGACCTCATGCCGATTGACCTCAAGCGGCAGGGCCGCGCCGAGGAACACATTGCGCTTTTCTACCCGTCGACTCAAGATGAGCGAGAAGAACTGTTGCGTGTCATGATGAAAAAGACCAAAACGAAGTTTGCGATTGATCTGCTTCCGGAATCGATGACGAACGGTGAGAAATCACTTTCCGGCGCAGACATGGAAGCACTGCTTACTCGCGCCCAGTTCCGTATTGCCGCGGAGGGCAAGGTGACGAAAGAATTGCTTCAGGATGTGGTAGATGATTTCATTCCGCCAACGTATCCGCTCGCCGTCGAACTCCAAAATCTGGCAGCGGTGCTTGAGTGTACCAGCATGGCCCTGCTTCCCGAAGAGTACCGCAACATGGATCGCGAGACGATTGTTCGACGCGTCGAGGAACTCAAGAAACTCGTACGGTAATTAGTCCATGCGTCTTTGTCGCGTAACCGGTACGGTCACTGCATCGCAAAAAGATCAGCGACTGGCCAGTGCAAAGCTCCTGATCGTGCAGCCCATTGGCTTGGACAAGTCATTGTTGGATGAAGCAGACAGTCTTGCGCTGGACCCAAAGTTTGGTGCCGGGGTTGGTGACATCGTACTTGTTGCGCACGAAGGCGCCGCAGCGGCTCAAGTGATGGACAATACGCCCCTTCCGGCCAATGTCATAGTTCTCGGAGTCGTTGATGGCTGGGATTGTGTGTCGTAGTACCGCGTCTGGCTGAACAGCATCGTCGGAGAAGCGCATTCTGCTGAGAAGCGATTCCAGAGAACGGGCACTCATGGCACTCGTTGAAGTATCTGACGTTAGGATCCTAGCGGCAACCGAGTGGCTCCTGGAGGAGATACCGAATCACATCCTCTGTCGCGAAGTGTGGGTGCTCCTTAGAGCCAAGCGGAAGATTCAGCAAGTCGTCTCCTGCGGTGAAGAGTTGTTTTTCTACTCCTGCTTTCTGGCGTTGCGCCAGACCGATGTTTGCAGTTAGCGCGTTACAAAGACAAGCGCGTCTTTCTGTTTCCGCAACATCGTTTCCTTTCTTGGTGTAGGTCGAGACCGGCTCGGCGGGACAACGTACCTGAAGCTTATTGTCTTCATCGAGATACGACTCCTGCAGATACCCGAGGTCACAAATGCGTTCCCGTTGCGCGTATTCTACTTGTTGACCGAGGGTACCCTCCACTTCCAGAACCTTGAAGGGAAATCCGGTTGATGATGCTCTCCCATCGGTACGGACACTCGCTTCACCGGCATGAATTCGAGTAATCAAATCTCGCTTGTAGTCCGCTGGGTAGCCGGATTCGTCAGCCAGCGAAAAGAGCGAACCAACCTGAATCCCAGATGCACCGTGGCCGAGGGCTTCGCACAGTTTCTCGGGCGTGCCGTACCCACCTGCAAGGTAGAACGGGACCCCAAGGGCAGCAACACGCTCAATATTCGCAATATCTCGATCATCGTACACAGGATTTCCTGTTTCGTCGTACGACTTACTACGTGGAGGTGCGTTATGCCCACCTGCAACCGGCCCTTCGATGATGTACCCACTAACCAGTCCGGGCGCCAGCTTTTTGTCGAGAATCCGTGCTAGCGTATCAACGGCAATAATCGGAAAGAACATCGGGCTTTCCATCGGAACGGGATCAGGCACGAGATCGGCTGGATCAAGTTCGATGTAGTGTGCAATCTTCTTGTCCGTTGCGCGAGACATATTGACGTCTATCCGCAGTCGAGCTTTTCCGCCGGACGCCAAAATCGGAAGCTGCTCCGCTTCTTCAATCGGAATTCCTGCGCCCATCAGGATTGCGTCAACGCCTGCCAGTGTCGCCCCATACATACAGGGCAGCGTGTATCGCTTTAACTTGCCGAGCAAGTTGATACCAACCAATCCAGTGTGTCCGTCTTTTGCCAGATAAACTTCACTGTACGCGGCGGCGCAAAGGATGCGCTGAGAAAGCAGCGTTGGGTTGAACCGATGAATGGGCAACAACTTGTACGGCTGGTCATCCGCAATCCCAACCTCAACGAAGAATTTATCTTTTAGGTAACTAACGATCTCCTGATCCGGATATTCAGCCAGAGATTCGAGCCGACCATTCGGATCGCCGTTCTGTAACTCACGCACAACGACCGTATCCAATGCAGTTCCCGAAACAACTCCAAACTCACCAAGCTCAGCGACGCGGCGTGCTAATCGCCATCCTGACACGCCTACCCCCATTCCGCCCTGGATAATTCGTGGAGTCCGTTCTGCAAATTCTTCGCGACTCGTTCTCATA
>CBDTVC010000561.1:0-2964 GCA_965363925.1 uncultured bacterium
CAGCTTCTTCTCTGGTGGCCGCTCGCAAACCCGCCTCTATCGTCTTTAGTTGCACCCTCATTGCTGAACGCAGTGGTACCGGCTGGAGGAAGAACCGTGCAAAGGCATCGTCGATACTTTTCTTCCGCGCTACCTTCTTTTGTAGATCCGGCAAGATCTTTTTGAACTCCAGGTAGGTACCCGGAACGCCGGGCTCAGGTACCGTTGGTGGAGCAAGTGTGAAAAGCGGAATTTCCGTGACAAGACAAAGCGGATCCTCACCAAGCGACTCGGCGAACTCCATCGAACTCATCCGGAAATTGGAGGCCAACTCGTGCTCACCCCTTGATTCGAAAAAGACCCGCATGGCCTCACCTTCGGGCGTAGTATTAAATCCAGGCCCCAGATAGAAAAAGCCCTTTTCACCAAACCGATTGTGATCATGGAGAGCTAATCGTTCCGACGCTGCCGCCGCAGCAAAGTCTGTCCGTATCCCTTCACTTCGAAACGACCAGTTACGATTGATCAGCAACGACGCTCCCTCTGCAAAGGCCATCCCGTGCAAGCTCATGTGCATCGAATACGGGCCGTGCTTTTCAAGGAATCGTGCCACACACTTGTTCTCCCTTCGAAGATCCGGAAAGCCAAATTCGATGTCACGTCCGGGCAGTTCGCGTACCACTTCACGTAGGTAGGAAACGGGATCGGGCCAGTCACGAATCCAGGGGCGGTTACGTGACTCGCCATCAGGATTGATGTGTGGCACAACGACAAAGGTAAATCGTTCAAGCAGATCTTTTATTGTGTCCCGTTGACGCAGTCCAGTCGACACAAACGTTCTCAATGTCTCCGGACCAACAGGTTCGTCGGCATGTGCACCGGCGATCAGGCTGATCCGCTGCGGCCCCGTTCCCATTACAACCCCCACAATCGGACGATCATTTTCCGTCGTCCCAACCACGTGGTAGTGTGCAATGTCACGGTTCGCCAGACACGCGACCTTTAGCTCATCAATTACGTCTGCCTGAAGGCGGAAGCTCACGCGAACACCTTCTGCAAGTCCAGCTAGTACAGAATCCGACATATCAGGATGTTAGCTCGCGAATCAAACCTTCGTTTGCCATTGTTTGTATTTAAAGGGATTCGTTCATGTAAGCCCGACGAATCGACCTTACATGATAGCATATTGAGGCACGAATAATGTTCATTCAATTGATTTCTGAGCGTGAGCAGATGAAATCTCCACCCAGAATGCTATCCTGAAGAAAGTTCTTAAACAAATTCGACCGTTCCGGATGAATATCTGCTTTGCGACCAGTGAATGTGCGCCTTTCGTCAAGACTGGAGGACTCGCAGACGTCGCCGCGGCTTTGCCTCGAGCGCTCGCCAGCCTTGGGCACAACGTCAAGATCTTCTTGCCGCTCTACAAGTCAATTGACACCGAGAAATACGAACTGGTCTATGCCAACGAGTTCTATGAGATGACGATCGATATGGGTGATTACTCCGCACCCATTCACGTGTGGTATGGGACGCTGCCACGATCAACAGCTGAAGTGTACTTCATTGACTATCCCCCCTTTTTCCATCGTGGTACGCCGTACACCAATGATGCGGACGAAGGAGAACGCTTTATTCTGCTGCAGCGGAGCGTCTTTGCGGTTCTACAGCGCTACGCCTGGCGACCCGACGTCTTGCACTGTAACGATTGGCAAACGGCATTGATGCCCGCAATGCGAGCACACGTCTATGATTGGGACGACTTATTCAAAAACACGGCTACGGTCCTCACGCTCCATAACGTCGGGTACCAAGGTCGTTTTGGACCCATGCTGCTCTACAAAGCTGGGCTCTCATTTGATCAGTTCTATCCGGGTGGACCGACAGAGCTACACGGCGCATTCAATTTCCTGAAGACCGGAATTGAATATTCTGACATGATTACTACGGTTTCGAGCACGTACGCGACTGAAATTCAGTCTCCTGCGCACGGTGCAGATCTCGAGGAAGCACTGAGTCGACGGTCTGCGGATCTCGTCGGCATTACGAACGGAGTCGATATTGAGGAATGGGATCCGGAGACCGACAAACTGATTGACTTAAACTATACGTTTGAACGTATCGAAGACAAAGCGGCCAACAAGAAGGCGCTGCTTGAAACATTCGGCCTCCAGTACGACGAGAATGTCCCGACGCTGGGTATCGTTTCACGACTTGTTGATCAGAAAGGGATTGACCTCTTGCATCCGATTCTCGAGCCTCTCCTGTCCAATCACGCTATCCAGCTTGTCGTTCTTGGCACGGGACAAGACGAACACGAAGGGCTCTTCCAATGGGCGCAAGAGCGTTTCCCAGACAAAGTCCGAGCCTACATCGGATACAATGAATCCCTCGCGCACAAAATCGAGGCAGGCGTGGACATCTTTCTCATGCCGTCCCTATACGAACCCTGCGGTCTAAACCAAATGTACAGCCTCCGATATGGTACCATTCCCGTCGTTCGCAAGACAGGTGGATTGGCTGATACCGTCTTCGATTTCCACGAACTCACGGATTACGCGACTACTCACGCAAACGGCTTCTCGTTCTACGATTACACGCCGATGGCGTTATTTACGTCCATCGTTCGGGCTATCAAGTTGTTTCCCAACAAAGACGTTTGGAGGACTCTGCAACGCAATGGAATGTCAGCAGATTACTCCTGGAACAAAGCGGCCCGAGAGTACGAAGAGGTGTACCGCCGGGCCGTTGAAAAGCAGATCAGTTAAGGTGACGCCTAGTCCTCGGGATCCAGAATTGCCTCAACCCGAGCGATCATGTCTTTTATGTGGAAACGCGTGATACGATCATGACGACGTCGCGACGATCGTTCCAGCTCCGTCTTCAAGGTCTCCAACTCACCTCGGACATACGGGCGTATATCAGAGTTCTCGACGCTAACCGGCGTGTAGGTAACGAACGCACGAACCGCAAACGCTGGAGGTG
>CBDTVC010000562.1:0-2960 GCA_965363925.1 uncultured bacterium
GAGATATACGGGAATTGAGTGCCGGCGGTAGATTTCCAGCTTCCTTTCAAGCTGTGGTGTGATGACTGCGGTGCCCCAGCCAAGCTTTACGATGTCAATATAATCTGAAGCGACATCGAGGACATCCTCAACTTCACGAGCCGACAACCCTTTGTCGAGCATCATGGTTCGCCCGATCAATCGCGGCTTCGCCGGCCGCTCGGGAATGCCGATGATGTTGAACTGCTTATGGATCACTGTTTTACAAGGAAGATGGGTTTGATTCCGGGGATCACATTCGTCGTCAGCGCACTCGTGACCGGAAACATAGATAAAGACTCACTGGCCACAACACGACAAATGGAAACGCCCAGCACTCAACGAAAGTGTCAGCGACCTAGCCATCCGAGGCAATTGCCGAAGCTGGCTGAACACTAGCTGCACGAAAGGCTGGGTATATCGATGCGCCAACTGTCAACAAAAGGGCTACGACTACAATTAACAATATATCCGTCGGACGAACAGCGACTGGATAAGCGCGAATCAGGAATGACTCTGCACCCGCCAGAGGGACCAGGTCAAACGTCCCTTGCACCCACACGAGTCCGAGCCCAACAACCAGGCCGACGGTTGTCCCAATTGCACCGAGCAAAATTCCTTCGAAAAGAAAGATCTTGCGGACGTTTCTTCGGGATACGCCAAGCGCCTGCAAGACGCCAATATCCCGACGCTTTTCGATGACGACCATCGTTAATGATCCGACAATTGTAAACGCGGCAACAACAATGATCAACGCCAGGATCATCGATGCCGCGTACTTCTCAACCTTCATTGCGTCGTACTGCGCGCGCTGAAGGTCGTACCACGTGCTGACTCTGTATCGAGCTGCGTCCAGACTGGATTCGAGGTTCTTCTTGACCGTGGACGAATCTCCAAGCTTGTTCAGTTTGACTTCGATCGATGACACCTTTGTTCCCATCCGAAAAAGCGCCTGGGCGTCGACAATGCTAACGTAAACGACGCTTTCATCTGAGATCTGCTGCAAATCGTACAATCCACGAACCTCAAATGATCTTTCTGCGGATGGCCATAGTTGCGTCAGCGAACGTTCCAGCGCAGGCGCAGACAACAGGCGCATCCGGGTTGCTTCACGGGACGAACCTGCAGGCAAGAGGCCAAGTCTTTCCGATAAATCAAACCCGACGACAACACCGGGGCGGCCCTCTCGTCGCTCAAGATCAAATGCGCCGGCAACCGTGTTCGTAACCCCGGGCCGTATCGCCTTATATCCTACTGCATCGACCCCACGAACAATGACCACCTTGTTGACCTCCCCACCTTGCCCGACTCTTTGTACAAGCGCTTTGCCGGATACCATCGGCGTAGCAGTCTGCACTTGCGGAGCAGCCAGAACGATCTCGATCAGCGAATCAGCATCTGCAAGACTACCTCGTACCGCTTCAATCCGAAGATCCGGATCAGTGGATGTTAGTAAGTCCTGGACGAAATCATAAAATCCATTCATCACCGACAAAACCACAATCAACGAAGTAACGCCGACGGCCACGCCGACAATCGAGATACCGGTAATAAAACTGATTACCGAGAAACGCTTCGGACTAAACAAATAGCGACGTGATATAAACCAGCGGTAGTCCAACAATCACCTATACGTGTTCTACGACTATTTTGCGTGCTCGCCTGGGCAGATCGAAGTGCTTGATGCGATACGCTCAATTCAACTGCAGGCCTTTGGGTTCCCAGGTCACGGCGACGTAAACAGCGCGCCGTCTACGGTTGTTGGCATCTCAACAGGGCCCGTATGTAAGGCGAACGATCCGTTCGTGGCAACTTTACGTTCGGATAGCCGAGATCGCATGCCGTCCGCCACAAAGTCTTTGTAGTCGACCCAGGTGGTAGTCGACATCGAAGAGCGGCCCTGCAACATGTAAGTCCAACGGACAATCTCTCCGCTTTCACGATCAATCCAAACCCAATAGTTGTCGTCTGGTGTGTAGCCGACGCCCTCGAAGGTCAATCGAAGGACGCCCGTCTGGGCGTTCGAGGAATCCGCAACATACGTTCGCTGCACACCCTCGTCGAACAGCTTCGTCGGCATCAGCAACCAGTACGTGTCATTAATGAACGCGCGATGGGCGCCATCAATCGTCCGTGCAAGCAACGAGTCCGTCACGGGGGACTCATTGTAGAATGCGCGCCCCTCCTTGGTGTTTACATTGAACAATACAACAAGGGTGGTATCTGAATTGATCGGTCGCTCAAGCCGGTAGTCACCTGTCATCCGGTTCCACAAGTGTCTCCGCCTCGTTTCGACGTCACCGCTTCCAAATGAAAACCGGAGGTATGGAATATGCTCCCCTGCCCACATTTCCGGACCACCCGCACCAGTGTAGGCAAGGAAAGCAAGCGAATCTGCCGGTGTTCGCACTTCAACTTGTGGCATCGAAATCGACTTTGTCGCAGAATCGGGGTTTCCACATCCCTGACTGACAAGCAGTATTGCGCTCGCAAACGCGGTGAGGGTCAGAAGTGAGTACCTTGACATAGCAGTTTTCGGAGTTCTTGGGCGGCTGGGGTAGTTTGGATCCGAAACAAGATACGGACTAGTGCGCCCAATCAGTTCGCCAAGCGAAGCGTGAAGCCTGGGCGCTTCGCCGGCGACAGGAATTGATGCGGGAGACTGAAAATGTGAGGACGCCGTCGCGATTGTGCGGTGGTAAATAGTTTTGTTGACTGATGCTTCACTGTCACGGCAGAACGACGATAGACAAGCGGCACACCTTGAGGCGCGCCAGGAAATGTGCGCGGACGAACAGTACCGAACCAATTCGTTAACGATGAGCGTGTCGACACTTTATAGTTTATTAAAGGATTGTGCGGGCCGCCGGGGCGAGACTTTGCAAAAGGCCTATTTGCCAGGCGGGCGAGTCGTATTGCTCGCGGTGTTGGTTGTGTCAGTG
>CBDTVC010000563.1:0-2954 GCA_965363925.1 uncultured bacterium
GTTCATGGCGCAGGCGGGAATGTCCTGAATTTCACCTCACTCGCCCGCCTGCTGGGCAAAGACCAACCGTTCCTTGGCCTGCAAGCAAAAGGTGTAGATGGAAAGGCCGATCCGTCCGAATCCATAGTGGAAATGGCGGCCGATTATGTGGCTGCGATTATTGAGCAGTATCCGGACGGGCCGTACCTACTTGGAGGTTACAGCGGAGGCGGCGTCGTGGCTTTCGAAATGGCCCAGATACTTGAACGAGCAGGCAAAGACGTCCAGATCGTTGTAATGTTTGATACATTCTGTCCGTCGTTGCCACAGGCTAAGACGGAAGAGGGAGAAGGTCGCTTGAAGCAGCATTTCAGGGCATTTACGAAGGCGCCATTCGGGTATCTTGTGAAGTACACGAGGCGACGGCTCCTATTCGAGAAAAATCGAATCCGCAAATCGTACGCTGGCTTCCTGACGCGATTTGGCAAGCCGCTACCGATGGAACTACGCGAGTTCCAAATGATTACGGCATATCATCGGGCACAGGATGGATATAAGCCAAGCCCGTATGATGGCTCAGTTGTCCTGTTCACTGCGCAGATACGTGATCCGGAGCACGCAGCTGTCCCGGTCGATATGGGATGGGCCGAATGGATCCGACAGTTGAACATCCACCAGTCTCCGGGGCATCACGACACGCTGTTCCGAACCCCGCACGTCGAAGTTCTGATTCAGAACCTTGCAGGTATACTGGATAGTTCAGCAGCTGCCGCCAAATCATCGGGAGATCGCTCTCTGAGTCCTGCTTCCTCCCCCTCGCCAACTCCGAGGCGACGTGGGCCGTTCGAGCAGTTGAAATCCGACTAGCCAGACCCGACCTTTACGGCGTCCACAGGCTACTTTGCATTTCAACAGTTTGACAAGTGAATCAGCTCAAGAACCCGAACCACCCAGAGCCCTCCCTGACGTCCAGTACGTCTTCGTCCCGCGTGCCAGCAGTGATGCTCTTTCTGATGGTTCTGGCAACTCCGGTGTTTGGTCAAAGCGGATCTGCCAATTTCGAACTAGCGGGCAGGTTTGCTCCTTACAAAATCAACAAGATGGTGCACAGCACCAGCGTCAATCCTCGTTGGATTGAAGGCGGCGAAAAGTTCTGGTACGAATGGGAGGATGGCAATGGCAAACACTTCATTATCGTTGACCCGGTTGCCCGTAGCAAGCGGGAGCTCTTCGACAACGACGAGATCGCGGCAAAGCTCACCATGATCACGCGAGACCCGTACGACGGAAAGCACCTCCCGATAATTTCCATCAAGTTTGTCGACCAGAACACACTTCGTTTCGACGTTACTTCAACTCAGGATGAGGAAGAAACGGACGATGAAACGGACGACGAGGAAATCGACGACGAAGAAATGGAGCAGATTGACGAAAAGGAGTCGGACAAGAAGGCTAAACCAAAGAAGATAGTCTTCCACTTCGAATACACGGTCTCCACACGCGAGTTGCGAGAGCTTGAAGACTGGGAAGAACCGGACAATCATCCATCGTGGGCAAGCGTGAGCCCGGACGGCGAGACAATTCTTTTTGGTCGCAATTTCAATCTCTATAAGATCTCCGACACTGAATACGCAAAGGTTCTAAACGCCCGGCGTGGCCTCAAGGGAGATGACGCGGATGCCGCAAGTGACAGTTTGACTCTCGAAGAGATCCAGCTAACTGAAGACGGCGAGGAGGACTTCGCGTACACCGGAGGCGGCCGTGGCGACACCGATAAAGAGGTCGAAAAGAATAAGGACAAACGAAAGCGTGTATCCGTCGTCTGGTCGCACGACTCCAATCGAATTGCGATGACCCGAAACGACTCGCGCGAGGTTGAAGATCTATGGATCATCAAGAGCGTCGGTAATACGCGCCCGGAACTGGAGACCTACAAGTACGCCATGCCGGGCGAAGAACATGTCGGAACGGAGCAGCTAATCGTCTTCGATCTCGCCATGGACAGCCTGACCGTTATTGACGCGGGTCGGTTTACGGACCAGACCATTTCGATTTCTCGGGCCCGGCGGTTTAACTACCCGGACCGCGACGAACCCTTTCGTTCGTACTGGCTTTCGGCCAATCCGGACAAGTTCTTCTTTACTGTAAGCTCAAGAGACCTCAAGCGCATCGATGTCGTCGTTGCCGACCTGTCGAATGGCAGCGTTTCGACCTTGATTGAGGAGCGAATGAACGTTTACCTGGACCAGAAGCCGATTGAGCTACTCGCCAACGGCGACATGATCTGGTGGTCTGAAAGAGACGGATGGGCGCACCTGTACCGATTTGACCAGACTGGAAAACTCAAGAATCGGATCACGTCCGGTCCATGGGCAATCGGGAACGTGGTGGGCGTTGATGAAAAAGCTGCTGCCGTCTATTTCACTGGAAATGGACGAGAAGCGGGTGAAGACCCCTACTATTCGCACGTATACAAAGTGGGGCTGGATGGGACAGGACTCCGGATGTTGAACTCGGGAGATTCTGATCATCGAAGCAGGTTCAGCGAATCCATGCGATTCTTTGTTGACAATTTCTCACGTGTGGATACAGTTCCGACTTCTACGTTGATTGATAGCCAGGGCAAGCCTGTGATGGATCTGGCCAAGTCCGATTTTTCCAAATTATTGGAGGCCGGCTACCAGTTCCCAGAAACCTACACCGTAAAAGCGGCAGATGGTGTCACGGATCTCTACGGCGTCATGTACAAACCGTTCGACTTTGATTCAACGAAATCGTACCCAATCGTCGAATATGTTTATCCCGGACCCCAGACGGAAGCCGTTGCAAAGTCGTTTTCAACGTCGAGATACGAAACTGCGTTGGCGCAATTTGGAATGATTGTCGTCACTGTTGGCAACCGTGGCGGTCACCCCGCGCGATCGAAATGGTATCACACGTATGGGTACGGAAATCTTCGTGACTACGGCCTGGCG
>CBDTVC010000564.1:0-2952 GCA_965363925.1 uncultured bacterium
CCTCCCACGCGTCACCATTGGTCAATACGTGAGGCAATACGGTGCCGATGTTGAACTCCGATGGATCACCCAGGCCGCCGAGTTCATCCCATGAAAGTGGCATGGACACGGGAGCGCTCGGCGCGGCTCTCAAACTGTAAGCCGACACAATTGACTGGCTGGACCGATTCCGGTAGATGTCGATCAACACTTTTCCTTGCCGCGCATTCTTATTGATCTTCAATGTCAGCTTCTTGCTGTGCTGTGATACGAACGGTTTTGCAATTGAGCTGATGTCTTCAAATACGCGTGAGAACGGCCATTCTGGTTCGATGGGTGCCACCACGTGTATGCCCTTCTTTCCACTTGTTTTTGCAAAGCAGTGATACCCGTATCCCTGTATGTGATCTCGAAGCTGAAACGCAATTTCAACAACATCGGTGAAATCATACCCTTCCGGGGGATCGATGTCGAAAACCATATAATCAGGTTTGCCGATATCAGGGGCCTTCGAATGCAGTTGATGCATCTCGATGCAGGCCAGATTTGCGAGCCAGACGAGCGTTGCCGCTTCGGTGGCTAACATGTAGTCGAGCGATTTGTCCTCGTCGCCGACTGTCACATACTGAATCCAGTCAGGTGCCCAATCCGGTCGATTCTTCTGGAAAAAGGATTCACCATAGATTCCGTCCGGATACCTTACCAGTGAAAGAGCACGCCCCTTAACGTGTCTCAGGAGAGTGGGGGCGATGCTGAGATAATATTGAATGACCTCAGCTTTTACGATCGGGCCAACCGCTCCGAGGGGAGCACTCTGGCTATCATCATCCGTTTCCTCCGGGAAAAGCACTTTCGTCAAGTTCGATAGCTCGACTTGGCGAAGTCCAACCTGAGCAAGTTGTGTCCGCTTGGCCATGAATTGCAGTTTCGCTAGTGGACGCGAAGGCCCCGTTGTGGTACGACCGCCTGGGTAGTAGTTGAGGCCGATGTGCAGAATACGCCCAAATCCGGGTTAAACGTGAAAAAATATACGTAGCGGCTGTTAAGAAGGTGCCATTTTGCACCGATTGTACTCTTATCTGACGTACCAGATAAACCAGTCTGGTCGCACGGGCTTACGCCCTGAACAAATTGTGACACTCGAAATGCAAAGCTCATCTGCAGAAGACCAGGACCGCCTTGACGCGGAGCTCGAAACGCTCCAGCGGTGGTATGATGAACTGGCCGACTATCTGGAGCAGGGATTGCGCGACCCGCAGATCTCTCAGGACGAGTATTCCAACGCCGCTACCATGGCGACGCGAGTGCTGATTCGTTTAAAAGCTCTCTATGACTCCCGTCGCTAATTCAAGCGGCCTGGTAGTCAGTCCCCGATTCTAAGCGATGCCCACGCCCAATGTGCGCTTCGTTTCTCTGCTATTCGTTCTGTACTCCACCGTTGTCGTCCGGCAATCGCGATCTTTTGTGGTGAAAAGACTTGCTTTCGAGCAAGGATTTCGGTTCACTGTATTTCAATTCGAGCAGCACCATCAACGGATTTGACTGCGGTGAAAGGCAATGAACAGAAAATCGAAAAGAGACCTTGTTATCGCGGTTGGTATACTCGTTGGATTGGTGATACTTGGCGCTATTCTGGGCGGCTTGTAGCACAGCTCGGTACACAGAAGAGTACCCACGTTGGTACTCACCAAACGAGTACACAAACGAGCAGCTGAATCATGTTATCCGCAAGCCTGCGATGCATCGCGGATCTATGTGACTCGAATCCCTCGGCGAGGAAGGTGTTCATCGTCCCGCCGGGACTGTCTACCAATCTTGCACGTGGACTGGCAGTTGGCGGTGCAAAGTGGGCGAACGCCTTGTTCGTGACGCCACGGGATCTTGCGGTGGAGACTTGTCGAGCTGAGTTGATGGCTGATGGCCGTAAACCGCTGCATCGCGACGAGTTGTCCCTCTGGATGTACAACCGACTGCCCCAACTCGCCGGCCAGCCCGGGAGCTTCTTTGCTGGAGTCCGGTTTGGCCCAGCGCTTATACGGTCGTTTGTAAGCGTGATCGAGGCGGCACGGCTTGCGGCAGTCACGCCCGAGCAGATCCGAAGAGTTGATATCCGCACCGACAAAAAGATGCCGCTGGCATCCATCCTGGAGGCCTACGAGGCACATCTGGAAACGGCCAACTTATACGACGACGCCTTTATCCTGGATCGGGCGAGTGAGCTTGTACCGTTGACCAAGCCGGCAGCGCTCCTCTGTGTGATGGGAGGGCCGTCCGTCTCGACAAGAGCGCGCTCATTTCTTGAGGCGGTGCCGGCCGACGCGAAATCTGTACTCTCCACCGTGACTCGCTACCGGTCTCCGGATTCCGCTGCCAATGTATTGTCAGATTGGTTGCAGGTCGGGGCTGGAAGTCAATCGGTAGGAACGAATAGCAGCAAGGCTGCGACTCGTTCGTCGGCTTCCGGGCCGGTTTCGGTACCAGCAAAGGCAAGCCCGAACCCGGGGCTTTCTAAGGACGAAACACTCGTTGCCAATCCGCCCCTAACCGCAGAATTATACGCGATCGAGACGCTCGCCCCCGAGCATGAAGTGGACTCCGTCTTGACGGACATCCTGTCACGCGGGCTCCGCCTTGACGAAGTTGAAATCGTATACACGTCTCCCAAATACCTTCCAATAATTGCAAGTGGCTTAGCGCGATTGCAGCACCACCCAGCTGGCGCAGTAGGTCAATCTGAGGTTGATTTTCCGGCCTCATTCTCGGATGGTATGCCGATTACTCAGACGTTCGTTGGGCAGGCGCTGGTCAGTTTTCTTCAGTGGCTCGCCGATGGTCAGCAGGGAATTGACCTCGCAAATCTAGCGCAGTCTCGGGCATTGACATTCCGGAGCATCAAGTCAGTTGAGAAACTCCATCCGGATCACGTTAGCGGATTTCTCGTGCGCCGCCGAGTGGGTGCAGGGAAATCCGAGG
>CBDTVC010000565.1:0-2938 GCA_965363925.1 uncultured bacterium
GACTTGCTCCCACGATACAGGTGCTGCTATCGCCGCTACACCGGCCACAGGTGATAACCCATGGGCGTACGTAAGCTGTGGGACATGGTCACTCTTCGGAGTTGAGTTGAACGAGCCGCTCGTAAGCGAAGCGTCGCTTGCTGCCGGGTTCACAAATGAAGCGGGTCTGGACGGGACCATCCGCTTCCTGAAAAACCTGACTGGGTTCTGGATCTTGCAGGAGTGCACGAGGGTGTGGAGCGAAGAAGAAGGCGCCGAAATACATGCTGGGGACCTGATGAATTGGGCAGAGCGGTCGTCTTTTGGCGGTCAACACATCGACATGCAGGATGGACGATTTCTGGGTCGAGGTAACATGCCATTAACATTGGCAGAGTATTTTGACGAAAAGGGGATGACGCACCCTTCAGACCGCGGAGAAATGGTTCGATTGATCCTGGAAAGCATGGCGGAGTCGTATCGGTTGACTATTCACGAAGTCGAGCATCTAACCGGTGAAACGATCGAAACATTACACCTTTTTGGTGGTGGTTCAAGGAGTGCATTGTTGTGTCAACTAACGGCAAACGCTTGCCAAATTCGGGTGGTTGCAGGACCCACTGAGGCTACCGCCTTGGGCAATCTCCTTGTTCAGGCACGAACAATGGGTGACCTCCGAGAGGGAGAGTCCATCCGTGATGTTTCGATCAGGTCCAGCGAGTTGGAGATTTATAAACCGGATTAACTAGCCCCGCGTCCGAGTTGTTCATTCGGGCGCATGCATTTGGGCCCACGCACTTGGGCAAATGCATCCGGCTTTCGCGAGACGGAATGTGCTGACCACTTTCGTGTCAGCAGGCAGACGGCGAACAATAAGCGTGCGCGACAATCACGCTACCATTTTTTAAAGCGAACCACATTACGAAGTGAATTTCAAACACGTAACAAATCTCTGGAAAGACGACGAAGCCACTCACCTCGACCCTGTTGAGCGGTTGGTCTATCGTTCAAACTTGCTTGGAGAAAGCTGGCGGATTACCAACACCGGCGGTGGAAACACGTCCTCCAAGCTAATGGAAACCGATCCGTTAACAGGCGAAGCGCTGGATGTCCTGTGGGTCAAGGGTAGCGGTGGTGACTTGCGGACTGCAAAGCGAGAGAACTTTTCATCACTGTACCAGGACAAACTCCTCGCACTGCAGAACGTGTACGAGCGCTTTGACAAGCGCGGTCCGAAGACACCTGCGGAGGATGCAATGGTTGGAATGTATGCCCACTGCACCTTTAATCTCAACTCCCGGGCACCGAGCATCGACACGCCGTTACATTCGTTTGTACCGTTTCGATACGTTGATCATACACACCCGGCCGCGTGCATCGCGGTTGCAACAGCAGCCAATGGGCCGGAGTTGACGAGAGAGATCTACGGTGATGAAGTTGTCTGGACGGACTGGCTACGCCCAGGATTTGAGCTCGGATTGGAGTTGCAACGGATTGTGCGGAATCACCCGAACGCAAAGGGCGTGATTCTGGGGAAACACGGTCTCATTAATTGGGCAAACGACGACAAAGAGTGTTATCTGCTTTCATTGGAGTTGATTGACCGGGCGGAAGAGTACTTGGCGAGAGCAATCGCCAAAACCGATGTTTTTGGTGGCGCCAAACATACTGCTCTGCCTGATGCTGAGGCCCGCGACATTCTTGACGAAATCCTTCCTTGGCTTCGTGGACGAGTTTCGCGCAACAAGCGATTTGTCGGCACCGTTCAGATGCATCCCGACGTTCAGGAATTTGTGAATTCCAATGATGCTGCTCGGCTTGCAGAGTTGGGTACCTCGTGTCCGGATCACTTCCTTCGGACGAAAATCAAACCATTGTTTGTTGATTGGAATCCAAAAACGGAAGACCGCGACGCACTTCGCGCGAAGCTTGATGCGGGAATTCTAACGTACAAAGAAGACTACGCTGACTATTACAAGGAATGTCGGCGATCAACGTCGCCCGACATGCGCGTGTCGGATCCAACCGTAATCTTGCTCCCCGGAATTGGTCTCGTTGCATGGGGTAAGTCCAAGAGTGAATCGCGCGTGACTGCTGAGTTTTATACGGCTGCGGTGGCGGTTATGAAAGGAGCCGAGGCCGCTTCGTCGTACACCGCACTACCACGTCAGGAAGCGTTCGACATTGAATACTGGCTGCTGGAAGAGGCTAAGCTGAAGCGAATGCCAGCTGAAAAAGAACTGGCCCGCCAGGTTGTGGTCGTGGTTGGCGCCGGAAGTGGGATCGGAAAGGAGGTCACTGAGCGCGTGATCAAAGAAGGAGCCGTTGTAGCCGCGATGGATTTTAACGAACCGACTGTAAAGGCGACAGCTGATGATATTCTTGGGCGCATCGGGATGGGAATCGGTGTAGCAGGAACGGGTCTTTCCGGCTCGGGCGACATTATCGGATTAAAAGCGGATGTCAGTGACCGTGCCTCCGTGCGTGCAGCGATTCGGGATGCGATCTTTACCTACGGCGGAATTGATCACGTTATTGTCACGGCAGGCCTGTACGTAAGTCCAGATACGGACGGTCAGATTCCGGACGAGAAGTGGGCGGATACGTTCAACATCAATGTAACCGGCCCATTTCTAGTTGCAAGTGAAATGGAGCGCGTGTGGAAAGCGCAGGAACTGCCGGGTAGCATGGTTGTCACGACGAGTGTCAACGGTGTTGTACCTAAGAAAGGGAGCTTTGCATACGACACGAGCAAGGCGGCCGCCAATCACCTTGTGCGGGAATTGGCCGTCGCGCTGGCGCCACATGTGCGTGTTAACGCTGTTGCCCCGGCGTCGGTAGTTGCGGGGAGCTCGATGTTTCCGAGGGAGCGTGTGATTGCATCTCTTGCGAAATACAATCTGCCGCACGACGAATCGGATGACACCGAAACCCTTCGGAACAGGCTCGCCCAGTTCTA
>CBDTVC010000566.1:0-2930 GCA_965363925.1 uncultured bacterium
TCGTTCGCGGCCTTTTTCAAATCCCTATTAGTGGCCGCAATTAGGCGCACGTCTGAATGCAGCGTCTTGGTGCCGCCAAGACGCTCGAATTCCCCAGATTGCAACACGCGGAGTAACTTGCTCTGCAGGACCACCGGTAACTCGCCTAGCTCATCCAGGAATATCGTGCCGCCATCGGCGATCTCAAATCGACCTTTTCGTTGAGATTGGGCCCCGGTAAAAGCGCCAGCTTCATGGCCGAACAACTCGCTTTCGATCAGACCCGAGGGCAGTGCCGGGCAGTTCACGCTAACCATGGGTTTATCCCGTCGATGGCTCAATTCGTGTACTGCACGTGCAATTAACTCCTTGCCGGTGCCGGTCTCCCCGAGGATAAGTACGCTGACGTCAGTTGGTGCTACTTTTTCGACTGCGAGCAAGGTGCTCTTGAGCTGTTGGTTTTCTCCAATAATTTCATCGAAGCCGTGCGCACACCTGACTTCCTCGCGCAGGTAGATATTCTCCTCCTCAAGTTGCTTCTCGGCGGCCTTCCGATCAGTAATGTCCTGTGTAATGGCCATAATCTCGTAAACTGTTCCATCTGCACGAAGCAAGGGTGTAAATGAGGACGCCAGGATTCGCGAACGGGCATTCAGCTCTCCGGTCCATTCGAAGACGCACGCATGACCGGCGCACGCCTTGGCGAACAGAGCCCTGACTGAATCTTGATCGGCCGGACCCACGAACTGAAAATAGTCCTGACCCTGCACGTCGCTGATATCTTCCAGTCCCATCATCGCCAAGCCGGACGCATTCATGGCGATTAGCCTACCGGAAAGGTCGATCTCCGTGATGCAGAGCGGACAAGTCTCAACTACGGAGCGAAACCGGTTCTCGCTCTTGCCAAGATGCGCGAGCGCTTGCTCCAACTCCCGGTTGCGCGACCGAAGTGTATCGTCCGCTATTGCCTTCTCGTTCTCGAGCCCAAGTCTTTCGAAGCATCTTCTGACGGTCAAAAGCAGCTCATCTCTGCCGAACGGTTTGACGAGGTAGCCGTACGCTCCTTCTTGCAGTGCCTTAATCGCGGTGTCGGTCGAGGCAAAAGCGGTCATCATGACGCATAGAATATTCGGGCATAGTTTCTTGAGGGACGCGATCAGGCTTATTCCGTTGCGGCCTGCCAAACGGATATCGATCAGGGCGACTTGTGCGGGGATCCCCGCAATTGCGCTCGTTGCCTCGGAAACACTATGGGCCAAGACTACTTCGTAGCCTTCGGGCGCGAGTAAGAGATCCATTCCTTCGGCAAAATCGAAATCGTCGTCGACCACGAGTACCCGGCCTATTGCCGGGTCTTTATCGAGAAAACTATAGGCTGGTGTTGAGATCATAGGGACGATCACGCTCAGAGAGCGTCGTCGATTGCCTGCAACAGGACTTCAGAGGCGATGGGCTTGACCAGACATATTCTGGCTGAACTTCGGAGCAACTCTTGTATCACCTCGGATTCCTCAACACTGTACCCCGTGACCACGATAGTCGGTGGGTTGCGGCCGAGCTTCTTGAGTTCGCCGTATACTTCCAGGCCGCTCATGCCAGGCATTCTAATATCAAGAAGCAGAACATCGATATCCCTTTCCAAAACCTTTCGGACGGCTTCCTCTCCGCTTCGGGCCGTTACGCTGATGTAGCCTGCGTTTGTCAACGTCGTTTCTACGCCTTCTACAAAATCCGGGTCGTCATCAGCCACGAGGACAACTTCCGGCGGACGGGCTTCGCGTAATGTCGTAAGCAAGACGTCGCTTGTCACGGGCTTCTGCAGAACGCCTGACGCACCATCGTCAATTGCTTGTTTCAGAAGTTCCTCGACTCTGTAGGCGGTAATCAAGATGACCTTGGCATCAGGATTAATATCGAGAATTTTCCGTAGACTCTCCACGCCATTCATACCGGGCATGCGAACATCCATTAGAGTCAAGTCAAATCCCTGGGCCCCGAACATGCGTACAGCCTCCTCACCATTGCGGGCAAACGTTACAGCATGACCCTCGAGTTCCAGAGTAAGGCCGACGCCCTCGGCGAAGTCCGGATCATCGTCCACAACAAGTATCTTCATTTTCTTCATGTTCGTGATTCTTATACTGGCTTGCCGCGTGGAATCCATAGAGTGAACTCTGTGCCTTGCACCAAATCGAGATCTATATTGACACCGCCCCCATGTTGTTCAAGTATCTGCTTAACCATGGGAAGGCCGAGGCCTAAGCCGAAGGATTTAGTGCTGTGCAAGGGCTTAAAAATACTTGTCTGATCCTCCGCAGCAATGCCCGGGCCGGAGTCTCTGAACGATAGTTCGAGTCGCATATCCGTGGCGCGGCTTGCGACGATTAGCTGTTGGCCAAAACGATCATCCGCCCTATCGCCGTTGCCTTGCATTGCCTGGCAGGCATTGTCGACCACGTTGCGCACCGCTCGTTCCAGGCGATCACGATCAATGGCGACTTCGACACCAGCTTGGAGGTCTCGGTGCAGCATAATACCGGGCGGGAACTCGTAGTCGTCCAGAAATCTCCCAAGCCAATCATCAATTGAGGCTGCACTGCGGTTCAACTCCTGAACACGGCTGAAATCGAGCAGGTCCACGATCACATTATCACAGCGAATCTGGCTACGTTCGAGCAATGCCAGCGCTCGGTCCAACTGCGGTTCTCTGCCACCAGCAAGTCTCTTAATAGCGTCCGTCGCACTGCGAACGGCGCCCAACGGATTGCGCAACTCGTGGCTTACGGTTGCTGTCAACTGGCCGACAGTTGCCAGGCGCTCCTTGCGGATCAATTCCAGCTGTGTCGACCTCAGCTCGGCGGTGCGCTCTTCAACGCGCTGTTCTAGTTCATGTGCTGCGACCTCCATTCCGCGGGTAGTCTCACGTAGACGTTGCACCATTACATTGAATG
>CBDTVC010000567.1:0-2929 GCA_965363925.1 uncultured bacterium
CTTGTTGGCACCGGAGATTTTCGACAAGTTGGAACACATCGGAAAAGGCGCTGGCGGAGAAATACAGCTGACCGACGCAATTGCGGCGTTATTGGATGAGTCGCCCGTCTACGCATACTCGTTCGGCGGTGTACGTTACGACTGCGGTAGCAAGCTTGGCTATCTGCAGGCAACAGTGGCTTACGGGCTAAGCCACCCCGATACCGGTGAGCGATTCCGAGAACACCTCAAAGCAGTGCTCTCGGACTAAACAATCTCACGCTGATAATGAAGGCGGGAAGAATCGTAAAGAACCCAACAAACTAGTCTACTGGCAGACGATGTTCCCGTCTGCCTGTTCGCACGTCGGTGGCCACCCATACTCGTTCCAGTACTCGACGAAACCGGCGCTTCTCACCAAGGCTTCAAACCGTGGGTCCGCCCTGAATGCTCCGGTATCTGATCGCCACAGATCAAACCACGCGTTTGAAACGAAGGCGTTCGGGTCAGAAGCAATATTGAACGCAACGTCTAGCTGTCCCAAACGCACGTAGTCCCACAAGAACCGGGTTCGTGCGAATTCATTGCTGTATTCATCGAGTTGGTGGAGGTAAGCGGCAACCTGATCGGAATTCTGGAACGCTGCAATACGGAGGTCCATCAATTCGGTCGGGACGTCGAATTCCGCTGCTACCAGATTCATCAATCGTGATGCTTCGCCAAAGTTCTTTTCGTTAATGCGTTGTTGCGCTATCGCAAAAAGGCCACCGTAGTGTCCGAGCTTATAAGCGCTGTTCGAGTGCTTTTCCAGATTCTCGTAGTCACCCACTGCCTCATACATTTCGCCGAGAACCTGGTTTGTCCCGGGATGTAGAGGGTCAAGGCTGTACGCGATGAGGCCAACCTCGAGGGCGGCTTTCGTGCGGCCAACGCACATCAGATGCTCGCCGTACCATAAGTACGATGTTGAGTTCTTGGGCTCGCTGGCTATTGCTTTCTTGAACAGTTTTTCTGCCTCAGACCAGCGCCTCTTGATGCGCGCCTCTTCCGCCAATACCGCATAGGCCTCCGCTATCGTGTCGTCGAGTGACAGAGCTTTGTGTGCATTGAATGTCGCAAGCGCATAGTGGACTTCTCGTGGCGCATCGGAGTAGGTCGGTAACGTTGTGTGCGCAGCTGCCAGGCTCGACCAGGCGCGCGCGAATTTGGGGTCCAGCGCGATCGCTTTTTCGAATGCTTCAATCGCATTTCGAATATTATCTTCGCCGCGTCGCTGCCACAAATAACGACCGCGCAGGTAGTTCTGATACGCGTCCAGATTGTCGGTGGGTTGCTGTACCAGATCTATCGCTCCACTGGATCCCGTGCCAAGCGCGACCTTGAGCGCCTCAACAATGTGGCTGGAAATTTCGTCCTGGATCGCGAATATATCTTCCAGTTTTCGATCATACGTTTCGGACCAAAGATGGGTATCTGTGCGGGCGTCGATTAACTGCGCCGTTATTCGAACCGTATCGCCGGCTTTTCGAACACTGCCTTCGAGTATGTGTGCGACACCCAGACTCTCCGCGATGCTCGGAATGCTCGCGTCTTTTCCTTTGAAGGCAAACGAGGATGTTCGAGACGCTACTCGCAGGCCGTCAATTCGAACCAGCACGTTCAGCAGTTCCTCAGAGATTCCGTCAGAAAAATACTCGTTGTCCGCATCATCCGACATATTGACGAACGGAAGAACGGCGATCGATCGATCCGCGTCTTCGGTGACGGCCACTGACTCGGTAGGGCTGTCGTCGGGGGTTCCACTGGTCCATTGATGAGTACTGACCGAGATGCCCAGGGCAACAACGAGAACGCCGATAATGAGGAAATTAATCTTACGGCCCGTATTGCTCGTAATGGACTCCGTTCGATCGACATCCTTTTCACGCTTGACGCCCTCTGGTGTCAGTTCGAATGCCCAGGCAAAGACCACGGCGATTGGCAGGCCGATAGCGAGAAGGACGAGGAGGGTCTTCATGACCCAGTCCGGCGTGCCGAAACTGTCGAGCGCCATTTCGGTAACTTGCGCGATCAGCCACGCAACAACGGAGTAGGCGATCGCTACACGGAATACGTTGCGGCGGCTCAGTTCCCGAAAAAGCGACATGCAGCTCCCAACATCAATGCGTATGGCTTCAAGAAGATGGCCAAGGACGGCCTGATTCTGATTCGATTTCTAGTCTTGATGCTAGTTAGCGCGAAGTTTTACACACAGTTTTCGAGCTGTATCAATGGACTCGGCCTTGGTTTATGATGCCGAACCGATGAATAGACTAACTTCTGTAGCTGCTTCCAATATCCTTTTATTCCTGCATGTCGTCGGCTTGCCGCGTTCACGATTGGGTAATATCCGGGCATTTATCCACCAGAAAATCTTGCGACGACCGCAGCGGAAATTTCATACCAAAGTTACCGACTACGCAGAGCATAGATTTCAGAAGAGTATTGCCAACTTCCAACTCATTCTCAGTGGCAGATCACCCGGTAAAACCATGCTTGAGTTTGGCACCGGTGCGATGGGATCGGATCTGCTTCTGTCCTACCTGCTCGGTTACAAAGAAATCATCACTTGCGACATCAATGACCATTTGGAAATTGAAAACTTTCTTCTTGTCGTGAAAAAAGCCCGGGACTGTATCGACGAAATAGCAAAGAAATTTGATCTGTTGCGAGAGGACGTTGCAGCTCGATATGAGACCGTTGCTCAAATCACGAGCAAGGAAGGCCTCTACGCAGATGGAGTAATCAGGTTTCTATCGTATGAGGACTTGCCACGAGATTCGCTTGGCGCGATCGATCTCTGGTACAGCGAATCGACTTTACAAAGGCTTCCGCTGAAGAAATTCGAAACGACTTGTTCCATGATCACCAAGAGTCTGTCGTCCGATGCTGTTGTTTTTCACAAGCTCGA
>CBDTVC010000568.1:0-2926 GCA_965363925.1 uncultured bacterium
TCCAGTCGCGTCCGTTCAAAAATCGACTCGAACGGTTTGTGGGCCAAGACAGTCAGCTAAGATTTGTCTTTAGCGGCAGCACAAGACTCGAAGGGAGCAGGTATGTCCGGTTCCAGCCGTTTGTTGGGGATGTTACCATTTCGGGCGCCACGCTTGTTGTTACTGTCGAAGACAATTGTAAAATGAAGTCTGTTTTCGTTGAACCGGAACGACTAGTCGCAGCAACACTTCTCGGACGCCAACTGGCCAAAAGTACGCCGCCTTCTTTCGCAGCTCGACCTGTACTTTCGGATGGGCCTCTGCCCATGTTGTGGACACTCCGCGATGCGAAATTGGCACCGACCCTCTCCATAGACGTTAGCGGTGCCGCAGCGGTACTGGTGAACAAATGGGAATCCTCCGACGGCCGCTTCATTGTTTTCGACGAGCAACGTCAGGTCACTTCCTCGTCTGGCTGGACGGATATGCATGGCGTAACGGCCGCTTCACTCACAACTATGATTGCGGGCTCCTCGCCCGAGGCATCCCAAGTTGCACACCCTTGGATGATCACTCGACCTGCGAAATCCGAAATGGGGTCGTCCGCTTACGTTACAGGGAATGGAATGGCCTACGAAGTTGACCCGTTGTATGGCGAACCCGTGATGCAACCGATCATGAGACTCCACGACGATGGAAACAGACTTGATGGTAAATATGTCCGCACAATTTCGCACGCGCTAGACCTGGACGGGCTCCCTACTGCAAGCAGTGACGGCTCGAAAATGTTCATCTATGAGCCAACACCGGAGACCAAACGCCGATGTGCTTACGACCCAGAGCAGTGCAGTTTGTTTGACAATGTAAATGTGTACGTGCACATCGACCGATTTGCCCACGAGTTTTGGTCAAGTAAGCTTGAGATTGACGTGGATTGGCAAGTTCTTGCGCTCACCCATGTGACGAACGAAGGATCAGTTGCCCGCGGTGATACGATCGTTTTCGGGTGGGGTGGCTTGTTTCTTTTAAACAATGCCATGGAAGACGAAATCATTTATCACGAATACGCACACGTTGCGCTGGAAAATCTTGGCCTAGCTGCCGATATCTTCTCGTCAACACAGAAACGTGCCGTTGGAGAAGGGTACGCCGACTATTTCGCGCTGAGCTATACAGGCCAACCGGAATTTGCTAATTGGGCAACAAGGTGCCCTCCCCGTTTCGAGTGTACAGGACCCGAAGACGCGAAGGAAATTCGAACACTTCAGACGGACGCATCAGAGTGGAATTGGCAATTTGGCAAGCCGTCGGTCCGTCTCAAGTATGGAGTTTGTACCCGCAAGCATATTGAAGACACCAAGTGCAAGACTTCCTGGAACACCTATACGTCCACGTATATTTGGGGGATGATCTGGGGCTCTACCCTTTGGGACATTCGAACTGCGTACGGTGCCGACGTTGCAGACAAACTTGCTGCCGCCGGCGTTACGTTGGCTGGCGGCATTATCAATTCGTTTACGACTGCTGCTGGTTCCATCCTGCACGCGGACAGATTGCTTTTTGATGGCCAGCATCACAGCGGCCTCAGAGAGATATTTCACAATCGAGGCATTTCACCTTTCCTCTCTCTCGGTGTGGGGATCGACGAAACGGGTGAACAGGATCGGCCTAGCAATTTTGATGCGGTGTTCTTCCCCAATCCGTTCGACCATTCGCTCAACGTTGAGGTCACTAGTGTGGCTCAAACAAAAGCAGTCGCCACACTATTTGATCTGAACGGACGCGCGTTGTTTTCGCAAGATCTTGGCTACCTCGCTGCTGGCAAAACTCAGCTCACTATTGATGTACCTGATCTCCCTAACGGGTTCTATTTGGTGTCAGTCAAAACGAACGACGCAACGGTTTCTAAAATGATCAGCAGGTCTGCAACCAACTAGGGACAGCGAGCTGCCGGACCTAGTCAGTCCGGGAATAGAGTCTCCAGTTTCGAGCGTCGAAAATCAAAAATGTATTTGAGCCTTTTGCCCACAAACACTGCATGGGCCAACTCGCCAAGTGGTCCAAAGCCGACCTCGTAACGGATGCGATCAGTTGCAAGCACGCTCCCATCATTTGTCGGCGCAAACGTATGAGTGTGGTGCCACAACTTGTAGGGTCCCTTTAGCTGAGTATCCACAAATGATCTGCCGTGGTCGACGTCCACTATCTTCGTTGTCCAACCGGTCCAGATCAGCGGTGCAACCCGAATCTTGTATCGAATAATCTGGCCAGAATACATGACATCACTATCGAGCTCGACGATTTTGAATCGAAGTTCTGGTGGCGTGATCACATCTAGATTTGCTGGGTTTGAGAAGAACTCCCAGGCTTCCTTCATCGAAATTGGCAGGACCTGTTCCTGTTCAAGTATTCTTTCCATAGTTAGACTCGGGGCTTCGTTTTAAAGGGTTCGAATTAAGCGAATGTGTGCAACGTGGTGATCGCCGTGCCACGCGTAATTTGCCAAGAGGTCGTCCATTGTCATGTCGCCAGTCTCGGGATGAACAACGGTTCTTGCCCATTGGTGCTCCTTAATCGCATTCAGTAGTACCACCCAGCGCGCGTGTAGTGCCGAAATCAGAAGCAGGCTTTCATCAACGGGGCGAGCATGATCTGGCAGCTCAGCCCACGCAACTTCGTTGTATGGTCGGATCGTCGGGCTCTCTTCCGTAAGGGCAAGTTTGAAGCGGACCCAAGCATTGACATGGCTGTCCGCGATGTGGTGAACAACCTGGCGACCCGTCCAGCCTCCCTGGCGATACGGCCTGTCCAAACCTTCAGCTCCTACGTGGACGACTTCGTCAGCGAGACGTGAAGGCAGACCATCTATCCGTCCAATTGCCGCACGACGCTCGTCGGGTGAAAGACGATTGGGTTTCGAAAATTCACCAATGGGAAATCGCAATTG
>CBDTVC010000569.1:0-2925 GCA_965363925.1 uncultured bacterium
GAAACGGACTGCCTATCGGGTTCGCCGCACTCGCGCTAATTATTTTTGGCGCCTGTAACCGCGGCGCTGAAAAAGCGAATCAACCAGAGCGCCCCCCAAACGTCCTGCTCATCATGATCGATGATCTCGGCTGGACAGACCTGCACGTGCAGGGAAATGATCGTTTGACAACACCGGTGATTGATAAGCTCGCTACCGAGGGGGTGCGGTTTACTCACTCTTATGCGGCCTCACCTGTATGCTCACCTACCCGCGCTGCACTCATCACCGGGATGTCGCCAGCGCGCCTGGCAATAACGAATCACATCACGGGTGATCAAAGTCAGTTTCAGCCCAAAGGTGCAAAACTGGCTGCGGCTGAGATGTACAACTACCTGGACCTTGAATACGTCACGCTTGCGGAACGACTTCAGGAGGCGAACTATGCAAATGGGTTTTTCGGGAAGTGGCACCTATCGGGCACAAAAGACCAGATGTCGACCACCGAACCAACGCGCCGCCCCGAATTCCAGGGCTTCGATGTGAACGTCGGCGGAGTCAGTTTTGGCGGACCGCCCTCCTACTTTGATCCGTACGAAAACCCAACCATCGAGGATCGCGATGAAGGCGAGTACCTGACCTACCGCTTGGCTGATGAAACCAACAGTTTTATCGAAGAGCACAAAGATCAGCCGTTCTTCGTTGCGCTTTGGCCTTACACCGTTCATTGGCCGATGGACGCACCACAGAAGTTGGTCGACAAATACGCCGATAAACCCGGCTTCGCGGACTACGGTGACGGACTCGAATCAAGCACGCGCTATGCTGCAATGATTGAAGCGATGGATGGAGCCATTGGGCGAGTATTGGCGAAGCTGGATGAATTGAATCTTGCGGAGGAAACGCTTGTCATTTTTACGTCGGATAATGGAGCGTATGGTGGCGTTACCGATCTGAGTCCGCTGCGGGCGGCAAAAGGGCACCTCTATGAGGGTGGTATTCGCGTTCCATTGATTATCCGCTGGCCTGGAAAAATTGCAGCTGGAACAGAATCATCCGAGCCTGTAATCAGCATGGATTTCTTTTCAACAATCCTCGATGTCGGCGGACTCGAGCCAACACCAGGTGTCCCGATGGACGGCGAAAGTTTGCTTCCGTTGTTGCAGGACAATCAACCGCTTAAACGGGATGCAATCTATTTTCACTATCCGAATTATGCGTTTCACGGTGAAAATCGGCTCGGCGGCGCCATCCGAAAAGGTAACTACAAGCTGATCGAATTCTACGACGACAATTCTGTAGAACTGTACGATGTCGTGAACGATATTGGCGAAGCACGCGACCTGGCTGGAGAACGACCCGAAAAGGCAGCAGAATTGAAGGCGGACCTCGACTTGTGGCTCCAGTCATCGGGAGCACGCATGCCCGAAGCGATCTAACAGAATCTGCTGCAATTGTGTTTTGTTGAAATATCTTGCGATCCTCTCTCTAGCGTGAGCGTGCTGCCAAATTTTGGTGACGCGACATGGAAGTTGCCGTAATCAATTGTCATTGCTCAATGAAAGCTGAACTGATGGAAAACAAATTGAACCGATTCCTATTCGCGAGTAAGTCATCGCGACACATACAAACTTCAGCAGTCGCCGGTAAGCGAACGTCGGCCTTCGTTCTGTTGCCGCTTCTGATCGCAGTAGTTGCTGCTACGTGTTTCCCGGCACAACTATCCGCCCAGCCCGGTCAACCGATTCTCGACGAGTCTGGCATGAAGCTGTGGTATCAGCAACCCGCGCCCCAATGGAATCATGCGCTACCAGTCGGCAATGGTCGCCTCGGCGCGATGGTCTTTGGCGAAACAGCAGTGGAGCGGATCCAGCTAAACGAAGAGTCTTTTTGGGCGGGCGGCCCATACGATCCGACGATGAAGGGCGGTGCAGAGGCTTTGCCTGAAATCCAACGCTTGTTGTTTGCCGGTGAGGTGGGTAAAGCGCATGATCTGTTTGGTCGTACGATGATGGGTGTCCCCTATGAGCAGATGAAGTATCAGTCGCTCGGTGATCTCTGGTTGTTCTTCCCCGGGCATGAAGAGGTAACCGACTATCGCCGCGAACTGGATATCGACGAAGCGATCAGTCGAGTGTCGTACTCGGTTGGTGGAATTCGCTATACGAGGGAAGTCTTTTCGACTGCCGTTGACCAGGTCCTTGTGGTCCGGATTTCTGCGGATCAGCCGGGTGCGTTGACGTTTTCTGCGGAGTTGCACGGTGCGAGGAATCAAGCGCACTCTAACTACGGGACCGGATACTTCCGCTGGGACGGCGTAGCGCCCAACGGACTTCGGATCTACGGCAAGAGTGACGACTATCTCGGTATTGAAGGAAAACTCCGGTACGAAGCCCGCCTCATGGCGAGATCGAATGGAGGTACTATTGACGTCGACTACAAGACGCTTCATGTCCGTGGAGCAAACTCTGCCACGTTCGTCCTTGCTGCAGCGACGAATTTTGTGAACTACAAAGACGTGAGTGCAGACCAGGTTGCCCGTGTAGCTACCGTCCTGAAAAACGTCGCTGATCGCCCCTACGAAAGTCTAAAGGCGGATCACATTGCCGAACATCAATCATGGTTCAGACGCGTATCGATCAGCCTCGGCGACAAAAATCTGACGCATGAAGGCGAATCCAACCAGAACCTCGACAACCTTCCGACAGACGAACGCATCAAGCGTTTTGCGGATAATGCTGATCCGGAACTAGCAGCATTGTACTACCAGTTTGGGCGGTACCTGCTCATCGCCAGCTCACGTCCTGGAACAGAAGCAGCCAACCTGCAGGGAATCTGGAATGACATGGCCAACCCGTGGTGGGACAGTAAGTACACGGTCAACATCAACCTTCCGATGAATTACTGGGCAGCGGAATCCGCCAATTTGTCTGAGCTGTCAGAGCC
>CBDTVC010000570.1:0-2925 GCA_965363925.1 uncultured bacterium
CGAGTGGAAAGCTGACGATCAAAAGACAGAAAGCGCAGCAGCTTCGGACTGAAACCGATAACTCGGGCAGATAGCCAAGAATCCCTCGTCATTCCCGTCATTTGCTGTGAACCTTGCAGTATAATGCGCGTACCAACGCACCACAATTTCCCACCGCCGACGTAACTTGTCGGCAGCGCTGAAACTGTATTTCTTCTCCCCTGCGAGTCGCAGGCCAATTAGCACGGATAGCAAAACACGTATGTCGGACTTCAACGAACGCAGTGCCTACCCAAGCCCCGATGACTTCGAGGTTATGCGACCCGAGTATGAAGACCTGGAAGACGGTACCTTCGAAGGTTCGATTACGATCACGCCTTTCCGAGTAACCGGCGTTAGCGCGACCAAAGCGGGCGCCAGGCGAGCCGCACTCTACGAAGCTGAGAAAACCTACAGGAATTACCATCCAAGCTACCGCGTCCGCATTCCGTACCCGGACGGCTTCATGGATCAGGAAGGAATGAAATGGAAGCAGATTCCGCAAGCACAGCGCGAACAACTTGGCGACTTCCGATTTACGGACCCGGACGGGGAAGAGGATTTTGCGGATGTTGAGACGATGCTTCTTTGGGATGTCCGTCCTGGTGTAGCTCAAGACTAGTCACCGAAAGGCAGTTCCACGGTTAGCGCGGTCCCCCTTCCCAAGCCATGACTGGACGCCCTGATGGAGCCCTTATGCCGCTCCACAATTCGACGTGCAATCGTCAAACCCAAGCCTAGCCCACCGTGTGTTCGGGTCAGGTGCTCTTCGATCTGATAAAAATCTCCGAAGATTTTCTCGGCTTCGCGTGACTCGAGACCAATGCCAGAGTCTTCAATCCGAATGATAACTCCGTCAGCTGTTTCTGAAACGCGCACGGATACAAGTCCGCCATCCGGTGTGAACTGATAGGCATTCTCAAGAAGGTTTTCCAGAAGAGTTCGCAATCCCTCCTCTACTCCAAGAATTTGCGGCGACTGGCCCGGCAAGTCCATTGTAACCTGATGGCCTCGTGCTGTTTCTCGCTCAACCATCGCTGCCCTGGCCGCGGATACAAGCGCGTTTATGTCCACCGGTCGAAACACCGCCGTCGCTTCCCCTTGAAGGGTCTCAAGCTGTGCCATTGTATCGATGATCTGCGTTATCTGCTCGCCTGCTTCGAGCGCATCCTGAAGAAACAGCGAGTGTACATCACCCACTTCCGCCCTTAACAGATCAAGTACCCCCAGAATCGAAGCAAGCGGCGTTCGAAGCTCGTGTGATGCAAGCGCCAGAAAATCCGACTTGAGCTTGTCGAACGACTGCAGCTTTGTCAGTGCCTTTTCGAGTGAAGAAACTTGCCGAACGTTTCGCAACGCAATCGATGCATGAGATGCCAGGATACCAAGAATGTGTGTGTCCTGGTCGGTAAACGGTCCGCTGCGCTTATTGAGTGCCTCCAATACACCAACCGGTTCATTACCGATGCGCATTGGTACGCCGAGCAACGACATTGTCCGAAAAGAGACCTTCTGATCAACATCATCAAAATGGTCTGGCGACAGACAAATGTCTTGTTCGATCACTGCCTCGTTGCCGGTAAATATTCTTCCTGCAACACTGCCGGAAAGTGGAACAGGTATCGATGCCAGCGCGGCTGGGTCCGAACCGGTCGCAGCCGCAAATCTCAGGTGGCGTGATTTGCTGTCAAAGACCAGAAGAGAAGCCGCTTCACAATCCAGAAGTAAGGCAGCTGTTTCGATGATGTACTGCAACAGTTCGTCTACATCATGCTGTGTATTCAACTGAACGCTTATCTCCAGGAGGCGCTCGTGTACGGACAAGTCTCCACAATCCGCACTAGACTCTTCGGCATCTACATGCCGATCAGCGCGGCCCACGGGGCTTCGACTTGTTGGCACTCCCGTCAACGACGATTTGAATTGTGGCGATTTTTGCATCCCTGGCCGTAATCGGCAGCGGAAATTGGGCAGAACTACCCATAGTATCGCCTGATTACTCCGACTTTAAATCTCGTCCGAACAACCGGAAACTGATCTTGTCGTCACACAAGTGCCCACCACAATAGGCGGACGGCCGCAGCCAACGACAAACACGTACCCAGCACGATAGACGATACAACCGCGATGAGGACGATCGGGTTAAACATGCGGACTAGCGCAACCCCGCCAAGAACCGAGTCTTTAAGGTCAAACGACGAACGACCAATCCGCCACAACCCTTGCATCAAGCCGATCAGCTTGCGCGTGCGACCGCCCGCTACGTTGATTGATGACCCGGAAAAAACATTTGCCACTTCGCTTCGACTGCCCTCAGATTTTTCCAGCAACTGAGGTGGGATCGCCGCAAGTTGTTTTAACCCGATACCGAAAAGCAGTACGAACAAACCGGGCGACGCGAGTAGGATCAGCAGAATAATCCGCCACACCCAGCCGCCCACAGCGGTTGTCGCAACGTCGAAAGGGAGTGCAGGCCAGGCCCACAGAACGACGCCAGCGAGCAAAAATATCGCCGCCGCTTTGACAACCAATCCCGAAACGGCAAGGGACGTGTCCAGGAGCCGTGTCGTCCACAGTGTCGCGGTTTCAGTAATTGATTTATTGTCTTCTGGCTGCAATTTGTTGCTGGCGATCTAGTGCGAAGGGATCTAAAAAGGCTGTCCGGCCCCGGGCCGCGAACGGAATCATCTGCCACGCTTTCGAAAATCCTCCTCGCCGGCGCGCGCCAACACTTCATCTTTGATCTCCATCAAATAAACAAACGCCGCGTCATGTTCGTTGGGAATTCTACCATCCAGAATTGCTTCCCGAACTTCTGTCTTCAGCATTCCAACAACTCGAGATGGTGGCAAATTCAATTTCTCCATGATTTCTGCACCATCAACCGGCGGTTGAAAATTCCGAAGT
>CBDTVC010000571.1:0-2920 GCA_965363925.1 uncultured bacterium
GATGCCCTTGATTTTGGGAAAGTTGAGGCAGCTGGCATGGATGCCAGTAAGAGCACCCAAACCTTGATTCTTCAGGAATCGATTCTGATCGCCGAACGAACGGTTGACCGACTTCTGCAAGAAGGCAAAATCAAAGGGACGGATATTGAATTTACGTTCCTTAAGGAGAAGGAAGATCTCACCAAGAAGCTCGGTATTGAGCCGACGGTTACGGATTGGGCAAAGTTTGTCCAGGAAAACTATATCAATATCCGGCCGCAGGGAGACTATCAGACTGGGGGAATCCGAATAGAAGTGCGTAGCGAGCATCCAACTGAGGCGGCTCAGATTGCGAATACCTACGCCGACGAATACAAGCGCTTCTCGCAGGAGATGGGCCGACAAAATATCGTGCAGTCCAAGGCGTTCCTTGAAGATCAGATTGACAAGCACCAGGAAGACCTGCGCGAGATCGAAGATCAGATCTCGGAATACCAGCGTTCTCAAAGTGCCGTTTCGCTTGAAGCCGCATCTAACCTTACGGTCACTGAGATTGCATCGTTGGAAGCGATGCTGAATCAGACAAGAGTCGATAAGCGAATGATCGACATTGGCATTACAGCGAAACAGGAACAGCTGGATGCGATGAAGCCGGCGCTTTCGCAAGGTGTGTCGGACAACCTCGAAGAAGAGCTTGGTAAAGTTCGTCTGCGCATCACTGAAATCGAAGACAAGCTTGAACCGATCTATCGCGCAAATCCAGAGCTTCGAGACGACCCTTCGGGTCAGCCGTTTGTTCTTGGTATGACCGAAACGCTTGCTTCTTATCGCCAACAGTTCCGAACACTCTCCGATCGTTACGCTTCGGCTATTACACCAGGCAACGGCACGAGCGTCGGAGGTGAGGGCGGTGTTGCATATGCGTCGACCTTGAAATCTGAAGTTGAAAATGACAAGGTTGTTTCTCGTCAGCTTGCGAGCAAGGTTTCAGAACTGAATCGAGCCATCCGCGCAAGCTCAGGAAAGCTTCGTGCCATCCCGACAAAGTCTCAGGATATGGCTCAGCTCGAGCGACAACGTCAGTCGGCAGAAGCCAGTTATCTTAATCTGACGGGCAAGTTGCAGGAAGTCAATATTGCTGAAGAGTCGAAAGTCGGATTCGCAGAGATATTGCGTCCCGCATTTATTCCTTCAGATCCCGATAAGCCAAACAAGCCGCGCAACATTGCACTAGGGCTGTTGCTTGGTCTGGTCATGGGTGTTGGTGCTGCCATTGTCCGACACTGGATGGATTCAAAAATTTACTCTCCGGATGACATTACATCGAAGGGTATCACGCTGCTCGGGGCCGTTCCCGATATGGAGGAAGTCATAAAGACTGAATTCAAGGGTGCCAAAACCGCAGAATATAAAGGGATGGAGATCAGCACCGGTCTGGCCACGTTGTTAACCCCGTCGTCGCCGACCGCAGAGGCATACCGTCGGCTATACGTCAACCTTCAGTTCTCAATGCCGGATCGAGTTGTGCAGACCATCCTCGTCACGAGCCCCGAAGCCTCGGTTGGGAAGAGCACAACTTCGCTAAACCTTGCCATCACCGCTGCCAAGGCAAAGCGAAAAACGTTAATTATAGATGCAGACTTTCACCGCCCAGCGGTCGGTCGATACCTCGGACTGCGTCAAGGATCGGATCTGCCGAAGCTGCTGGATATTATCGATACGTCAGATGCCGGAGAACGCTTTGACCCGATGATGAATGGCGGCGCAAAGAAGGCAACAAAGTCGGCGCGAATCGAAGGTATCGACCTTGAACAATACAAGACCAAGATTGATAATCTGTACGCAATTGCGCCGGACAAACCGTTGCCCGACTCGGCCGAACAACTCGGATCGCGCGAATTTCGTGTGCTACTGCAGCGATTGCGTGAAGTCTTCGACGTCATTATAATCGACACGCCACCGGTCCTGCTTACGGCTGACGCTGCTATCGTTTCGACTCAGGCGGACGCGACAATCGTCGTTGCAGCAGCGGGCATGACAGACTCACAAGCCCTGGACCATTCTATGGGCGAACTGAACAGTATTGGTGCAAACGTCCTCGGCGCAGTGATCAATCGCTTTGATCCTAGCTCTGTTCCCGGTTATAAGTCGACCTACAAGTACCGATATCAGTATTACAACGAGTACTACCGCGGTGACCGTGCCGAGAAACTCGCTACCACCTAGATCTTACAGAAGTACAAAACAATAATGGCTAGATTTCTTATTCGCGTGGCATTTCTTGTCGCCGTGATCATCGGAGGAGGAGTGTCAACGCAGTTCGCGGAGGCGCAGGTTATCGGCCGAGTTGAGTCGATCGAATCAAATGCACCAGATTACTACTTCCACGTCAACAGTGGCGCGAGTACGATTCAATTGCATGTGATGGGTAGTGTCACGTCTCCAGGGCTCTACGAGGTTAATGACGGTACCACTCTTGGTCAGCTAATCGCTCTTGCAGGTGGCCCGGTCCTCGGCACGCGGCTAAGGCGCAACAAGCGCCAGGTTGACATCAGGCTATTCCGGCCCTCAACCGGATCGTCAGTTCCTCTGTTTGAAACGGAATTGGAGGAGGGGTCAATGTATACCAATTCGTATCCGGCGCTTATGGAGGGCGACGTGCTTCGTGTGGACGTTATCGAAAGGGCTGGGTTTGGATGGCGAGATGCGCTTTCGATTGTTACTGCGGCGGCCTCGGCCTACATCATTTTTGATCGTGTCAACAGCTCAAATTAAGCGACGGTCCCTACAAAAAGAGTGCTTCCGTTTAAGACGGAGATTGCATCAATCAGTACTTGACTAACGGTCCCGTCTGTTATCGAAATCCCTAATCCTATACCAGAGCCGTCGGCACCAGCGTTGTCAATTGTTGGTCAGGTTTTGTCGTGGTTTCGAAAGGGCA
>CBDTVC010000572.1:0-2914 GCA_965363925.1 uncultured bacterium
CTTGTGGAACACTTCCGCAGTTCGTATATCTTTGATGTTGACTCTGAACGTCACTTTCTCGCCGATGATTTCAGCACTTTCGGACATCGCTTCGTTCGAATACCGTACGCCCATGAATTGAACATATGGAAAGTGCACCAGTTTTTGACTGCCGCGGACGGTCGCGGTGAATGATTTCTGAAAAAGGGGCAGCCTCGCCGGATCACGTACCTTCACACGCCGGACTAGATCGTAGCCACGGTCCAATCGCTGCTGTAGAAACTCCAACGGAGAGAGACCGTTCAAGCCAAGGTGCGGACCGGCATTGTAGTTCGCGATAGCAAGGTCTGCCGCGTCTTGAAGGTCCTCAAATTCCGCTTCCAGCTTCTTCGCTTGCTTTTCGCTGTCGGTCCGCCGCGGATCCTTCGGATGGCTGCCGGTCGTGCTCGGCCACCGATGCAATGAGGAGCGCTCAAACGTCAACATGTAGCGTTCAACGATTGCATCAGAGCGGGGACTGCGAGGACGATTGGTGACGATTTCGCAACCAACTGTTTCGATAATTCGCTCCTGAACCCATTGCGAAGTGTGCGCCCATGCGTTATCCATTTGAATCATGCTAAAGGCTCGCCAGGCACACTTGTCGATGGTGCCATTCGGGAGCCCAGCGCCCTCCACGTAGCTCAGGCGATCATTGGGCAGTTGACGCGGTGTCCAGGGATTTAGCGAGTTCGCCACGCACTCTAGAACATCGTCGGCTGTGTAATTTTCCTCGAGACTGATGTGGTAGCCGAGAACCGCTCGGCTTGCGGTATCAATCAATACTAATAGCCAAAGTCGCGACAGCGGTAATTTGTGCAGCTTGCCATCGGCATCCTCGACGATGACAACCAAATCTACATCCATTCGGTGTCCATCAAGTTGAACACGATGGTAAGGCCCTTCGGGTGGCGGGCTCTTCTCCCAGTAGTCGTTCTCGTACATCCCAGGTCGAATGCCCTTACCGCCGTGTTCGGCCAAAGCGCCAGCGACAAAATTGACTTTTCGAATCACTCGACAATGTCGTCGAATACACTCTCTGCCGCGGTCTTTGTTGGAAAAGGGATAGTCCGTCTGCGTATCGATACCTGACTGATCGCAAAGGCGTTCGAACGCGATCCAGATCTCTGCAAACATTTTGCCGCGCGGCTTCGTGCCGTCGGCTGGCGTCCTAGCCAACGCCCACGCATTGAGTTTCTTTGCAATCTTTGGATGTACATCTAAGAAATGTTTCCAGCGGCCAGCGGTCCCCGTGAATTTCGTAACGTTGTAGTCTTTTATGCGCACGTGAGGCAACAATGCTGCCCAACCCCAAAGGGACCCGTTACTAGCAGTTTCGAAACATCGATCCACTAGCCGCTTTACTTCTGTTTTTGAGATACCGGTTTTCTCTGTGATTTCTCGAATTGTAATTGTCGATTGCAAATAGAATGAGACCGCACGCCTTCGATCATGAAATCGCTTCAGATCTGTCCGAGATAGTGCCTCGGTATCAGCATCGGGCCAGCTGTCCGGGTCCGCTTCTGTTACACCCGATACCAGTTCTAGGCGACTACGCCGCTTCATCGTTGACCTCCTCGACATTCAATTGTGTGCTGGGAGATACCGGTTCGCTTTGAAGGTAGGCTGTGACATCGCCCTTGTGCAGCAGCTTTGCGACGTGACCAGTTATAACTTCCGGTTCGATATTGGGATGGCGCTCTTCCAGCTGGGCGATACACCAAGCATCACCATTTCGAATCAAATGGTAGAGCGCGGATTCAAGTTCCGGGTCCGGGTTTAGGTAGGACTCCGCCGCGAAGGGCAACAGCGTCCGCCAGTTTTCGATTTGCTGGCGATGGACCCAAAGAGTCTTCTCGGTAATGAAGCCAACTTCAAAGCCGTTCGCCTCGGCCCAGGCGGTGATATACGGCCAGTTTGCAGGTGCGACACTGCCATCGGCGTGCACTTTAAGGTGCTTCTCCGGCTTCACCTCATAATAGATCGTTCGGCCATCGCAAAAAGTAAATGCCACGTCCAGCGTGTGATATGGACGTTTGCCGATTGCGCCGTAAATTCGAAGCGGTTGCGCCATGATCGCGGTGATTTCGGGGCGCGATTCTCCCCAGAACATCGCCAGGGACTCTAGTCCACTTTCGCACTCTACAAGTTGGTGGCCAGCTTTCGGGGCATGAAACTTGTGGTATTCGTTCTTTACCTGTCGTGTTTTCGGGATCGAATGAGGTCCTATTGCACTTAGGGATCGCGAGAATCGTTCTATTGCCGCCAATTCGGTCGTGTTTAGGGATTCATATACGTTCGCTGCATTTATCATTATTATCACCTCTCGTTTTGCATTAAACTGCGGTCGAGAAGTCAATAGAAGTCCAGCTCAATGGTCAATATACTGATCAATATATTGAGCGCTACTAGACATAAAGTGCGCAATTTTTCCCGGTTAAATTGGGAATATTGACGCGAGTGGCACTTAAGTCATTGATTAATATATCTAGCAACGCGAGACAAAGTAGGTCCTAAGGTAAAATAAACTGATGAAAAATAGCTACTTTATTGGCGATTTTGAGAACAACATAATGTCCTCTATGCGCTTTCAATCTGCCAATGTCCGACATCTTAGACAACAAGAAGGCCTTTCCCGCAACGCCTTAGGCAAGGCAGTCGGCGTTTCATCGGGCAATATTGCGGGAATCGAGGATGACGGAAGGCTGAGCGGTTCGGCCGTCACATTGGTCGCGCTTTCACAATTCTTTGGCGTTTCTGTGGATGATTTACTTGGAGTTGACCTAGGTGAATTACCGTCAGTCAAACGACGTCTAATGAGTGCCCTATCGCTGCATTACCGACAGAATGCCAACGATTTCCTTGATGGGGGCCACGATACGGTCAGAAAGTCCAG
>CBDTVC010000573.1:0-2911 GCA_965363925.1 uncultured bacterium
CGTGCAGATCGATGATCTCAGACGCAATAGTTTTCAGAACTCCGACAGGGACAGGATAGTCGTTTACAAATGCCCTGCTGCCGCTGGGAGCAATTTCGCGTCGGAGAATTAGATGTCCAAGGTCGTCGTTCGAATAGTCGACCAACAGTGATCGTACACTTGACCCCGCCTCGACATCAAAGTGACCTTCGATAACTGCTTTTCGAGCACCCGCACGAATTATGTCAGATGATGCTCGGCCGCCCAGTATCATTTTCAGCGCCCCGATGAGTATCGACTTGCCAGCACCGGTTTCGCCAGTGATGATATTAAGTCCGGGGCCAAATTCCACCTCAAGCGAATCGATTAAGGCGTAGCCTGCTATGTTGAGCGAAGTGAGCAATAGAAATAAAAAGAAGGGAGCGAGAAGTTACTCCCGCTCCCCCAAGTAAGTCCAATTTATTGTCTAATCAACGAATAAATCGAAGATTGTCGCACTGTTTTATCCGTGACAGTGCTTGTATTTCTTACCGCTACCGCACGGACACGGATCGTTGCGCCCAACTCGGTCCTCGACGACCGTTGGTTGTGCCTTTGCTGATGGATCTCGATCACGGCCGGCATTGCCATCTCCCCCTCCAACGCCGTACGACGGAGATGCAGTTTCGTGGGTAGCTCGGGCACGCTTGGCATCCATTCGGGGCTTTGGAGCAGTTGCAGACCGGTTAGAGCCGGAGTTCCGGCTATCAACGAGTGGTCCTGCTCGCATTACAAACGAAACAAAATCTGCTGCAATCGCCTCCATCATTTCAGCGAACAACTTGAACGCCTCCATTTTGTACTCGATCAGAGGATCCCGCTGACCAAATGCCCGCAGACCGATTCCTTCTTTGGTCTCGTCCAGGTTTCGAAGGTGTTCCGTCCAATGAGAGTCAATAAAGGACAGCAGTGAGGACCGTTCCAAAGCATCGTTAACCTCTTGTCCGCCTGTCTCTATCGCTACATCAACAGCGGCGACCGCACGCATCACTCGTCTACCATCCGTAAAATCAACAAACACTCGCTCCGGACGATTGTCCTGGCTCGCCGAAATCATCTGCTTCATTGACTCGAAGAACGGCCGAGCAAGGGATGAGCGTTTGGTCGCATAAAAGTCAACGGCTGCCTGAAAGGCTTTCTCAATAACACCGTCTTCTCCGAGCTGTAGATACTCTTCCCGGCCAAGGTCGACATCAAGTGAAATCGTTCGAAGCAACTCTTCGCGAGTCTCTTCGAGATTTCCATCGTCGTAATGCGCTGAGACAATTCCTTTGATCACGTCTTGGAGCATCTCAAGCAGGTCACCCTGCAATCGTTCGCCTTTTAACGCATGAATGCGACGATCGTAGATAACCTCGCGCTGCGCGTTCAAAACGTCATCGTACTCAAGCTGACGTTTCCGAATTGAGAAGTTGTTTGCTTCAACCTTCGACTGAGCACGCTCGATACTCTTGTTAACCCATGGGTGGGTAATAACGGCACCTTCCTCAAGGTTCATCTTATCCATTACGCGGGCAACCCGATCGGTCCCGAACAAGCGCATCAGGTTGTCTTCAAGCGATACGTAAAACTGGCTTTCACCGCTGTCTCCCTGGCGACCAGCCCGACCTCGTAACTGCAGGTCAATGCGGCGACTCTCGTGACGCTCCGTGCCGATGATTGCGAGTCCACCAAGTTCCCGAACTCCCGGAGCCAACTTGATGTCCGTTCCGCGACCAGCCATGTTTGTCGCAATGGTCACGCCACCCTTATGACCGGCTTCAGCAATAATGAGCGCTTCCGCCTTCGCACGATCCCGCTTCGCATTCAATACGTTGTGCGGTAAACCGCCACGCTTGAGCATACGACTAACCGTTTCAGATACATCAACCGAAGTTGTACCAACGAGTACCGGCTGTCCCTTCTTGTGATACTCGACGATCTTTTCAATAACCGCGTTGTACTTTTCACGCTTCGTCTTAAATATGAGGTCGTCAAGGTCCGCACGTGCGATAGGAACGTTCGTGGGCACAACAACGACTTCCATGCTGTATGTCTTGTTGAACTCTTCGGCCTCTGTTTCAGCCGTACCGGTCATGCCGGCAAGCTTGTCGTAGAGTCTGAAATAGTTCTGCAGCGTAATCGTTGCATACGTCTGTGTTGCCGCCTGAATCTTAACGTTTTCTTTGGCTTCGATTGCCTGATGCAAACCATCCGAATAACGACGCCCGGAGAGGACGCGGCCGGTGTGGGTATCGACGATCATGACTTTGCCATCTTGCACGATATATTCGTCGTCTTTCTCGTACAACATGTACGCCTTGAGCAACTGTTCGATGGCATGCAAACGCTCCGCTCTGTCCGAGTAGGTCGTGTAGAGCTCGCGTCGTCGATCATCAAGATCCTTGCGTAGCAGCGTGAGATCGTTGTCTATTTTATTCTGACGCTTCTCTTCCGAAAGCGTATCGTCACCCGATAGCGTGTCGACGATCTCTTCACGCTTGGCACTCAGCTCAGCCTCAAACTTTGCAACCTCCTCCCCGATGTCAGGCAGAATAAAAAGGTCTTCGCTTTGTCCCGCCGCCTTTGCGGTAAAGTTTCGGCCCTTTTCACTCATTTCGAGTGCGTGTCCTTTTTCGTCAAGCGCAAAGTAGATCTCATCATCGACGAACGGCATGTGCTTGGCATTGTCCTGCAGGTAGTAGAACTCAGTCTTCTGCAAGAGCGGGGCATTACCAGTTTCGGCAAGTAGTTTTCGAAGCCTGGGATTGCGCTGAAACCCGCGATGTGCCCGCAATATCGACAACCCTGCCTCTGATTCGAGCTCAGCCGCCAGCTTTTTCTCACCGCTTTCCAATGCAACGTCACGCTCCTTGAGCAGACGTTCAGCATCTCCGACCAACTGCGCAACAAG
>CBDTVC010000574.1:0-2908 GCA_965363925.1 uncultured bacterium
TCAAGCACAAACGGTCTATACCTGGAACGGTGGCAACTTCACCTGGGACAACGCCGGTGCATGGTCTCCTAACGGAGTGCCAGGAAGCGGAGATACTGCGCTTCTGGACGCAGGCAACATTGATCTTTCAGCAAGTGTTGTCGTCTCGAAGGTTGTGATCTCGGGAGGATCACTCGACGGAAATGGAATTCTGACCGTTACGGATTCGTTGAATTGGTCCGGCGGCACACTTAACGCGCGGTCATTTGCCGATACAGCGGCTGTTCATATTCCGACTGGCGGTGTAATGCACATCCATGGCGATGGGCTTAAGACAACCAGAGGACGCGATATTCTGAATGACGGAACGATTATTTGGGAGGGTAGCGGCAACATCAACAATTCCTGGGGGACCGACATCGAGAATAGATCTGGCGCTGTCTTTCGGATATCCGCCACGGCTTCCATCACCCGGTCGAACGGGCAACTATACTTGATCAACGATGGAGCGATCATTCGCAACGGTAACGACGGCACCACGTGGCTGACGTACGTTTTTGGCTCCTTCGTCAATAACGGTTCGGTAACTGTTGAGGAAGGAACGTTGGCGTTGTCGATGTCAGGCTCGTCATTTGCCGCAGGAGGCAACGGATCTTTCGAGCTATTGGCGGGATCGCTATTGTATTTCGGTCAGGGTTCATTCAATTTTGGCGAGGAGTCAGTCGTGTTCGGTCAAGGTAGACTTAGCGTTGACGCCGATGCCCATGTCGAGATGGGTTCAGCTAATTTCGAAGGCCTGCTACATCTCAACGGCGGTGAATTGCTGTTCATCAGTACAACCACGCAAACTGAATTGGTCGACGTGTCAATAACCGGCGGCAAACTGGGCGGCGTTGGCGAAACGAACGTCAATGGCCTCCTTAGTTGGACATCAGGGGCGCTGGGCGTTCGGAGCAAGAATGGCGTGATCAACCTACTTGGAGACAGCGAAATCTCCGGCTCTGAAGAAAAAACATTCGCTAGTGGAACGTACAACAACCACGGATCTCTCGTTTGGAAGGACGAAGGCAACATCAACATTGCAATTGGTGGCAGTTTCATTAACCACACTGGCGCGACCTTCGACATCCAAACAGATGCAGATTTCACACGATCAAACGGTTTTCTTGCGTTCACCAATGACGGACTCTTGGTCAAATCGGCTGGCACGGACATCTCGAGTTGGTCGCTGCCGTTCAAGCCGTTCAATAACGACGGTGAAATTCGCGTCGAGTCCGGTCAGCTGCATCTGAACATTAATAGTTCGGGGAGCAACAGTGTCGATACTGGGTCCTACAACATTGCTGAAGGCTGCGCGCTGTTCTTCTTTTCCCACCAAAGGACTTTCACCGAATCAGTTCTATTCGAAGGATCGGGAGTTTTCGGATTTAGAGGGATGACGGTCCTCAATCAAGGCATGACAATCAGTCCAGGATCGTCTGCGGGAACGTTGACGATTTCTGGAGCTTATACTTCGCCGCTGTCGAACTCAACACTTGAGATCGAAATCGGTGGAACCAACCCCGGGATAGATTACGACCAGCTACGTGTAACTGATATTGCAGTACCCGCAGGTTCGCTGAAGGTGTCATTTACGAACTCGTTTACTCCCTCGGACGGCGATCGTTTTCTGATCATTGCTGCCGACAGTGGTGCTACGGGGTCGTTCGATTCTGTCATTCTTCCGAATGGAATAGTAGCACACACGTTTTCATCCGAGATAGGTGTAGAGCTCGTAATCGGTACCAACGTCGCCGTAGATAGCGAAGATGGACTTCCTGATTCCTATGCACTTAACGCTCCGTATCCGAATCCCGCTCGAACAGCGGTTACGATGCAGTACGAACTCCCGACGGAGTCAGCTGTTCGTATATCGGCATACGATCTCTTGGGCCGAGAAGTGGCTGTCGTCGTGGATGAGCGGAGGTCAGCGGGGCATCACAAAAGCAATCTTGACACATCATCACTTGGTGCGGGTACGTACCTCGTCCGGTTGACGGCTGATCAATTCACCGCTACCCGTAGCATCGTCGTCGTGCGCTAGTCGTCGGATGCAGGCCAGAGATTAATTGGAGTCGAACGAGGCGGGTCGTCCATGGCATTTAGTCCACCGTTGGCGGAGCCGTTCGTGTCGACCTCCTTCGGAGGTTCGAATTGTAGCAAACAGAATGGCACAGCCAACTTTCGTTGACTGTGCCATTCTCCTATATCTCTGTACGTGCCAAGAGTGTAGTCACCGATGGCGTTCTTTTCAAGACGAATTCCACAGAAAAGAAGCCCTGAATCGGCCAATCTGGTGCTATGCGCGAGCAGGGCCTATTACCGTGTGCCGCCAAACCGTTCTATATTGACCTGCGAGACTCTTATTCGGTGCCGATGTATCCGCGCAACTGCTTTGCCGTTCGACAGAATCATTCCACTCCGCGTCACCATGAAACAGCTCTTCGTTGCGAGCCTCCTTCTCGCTCTCACGGCAACCGCGGCCACGGCGCAATACAAGGTTGACTACGAATTTGCACCGGCGCGATGGCTGACTCCCATTGGTCTCATCGACGATTGGCAAAAGTCGATGGTAGACGAACAGGGTCGCCTTGCCTACGACTTCGGCCCAGGACCCTATGTACGTCCTTTGACGACGGTCGCAGTTGAAGTTGTCGGGGCGGGAGCTGAAACTATTTCGCAGACACTTCTGAATGCGCGCACGCCGATAATCCTGACGGAGCACAGGGATGGGACTCACCAATGGCGACAAACAGCCTTCGCGATAATCCCGGATGAACCGCAACCATCGGTGCCGATGTCTCCCGATGGATCGTATCGGCGGCACGAAGGGTTGGTCGGATCGCCCGCCTGGGCTGCGGCAGCCGACGGTCGCGACGCGTCCTTTCGG
>CBDTVC010000575.1:0-2894 GCA_965363925.1 uncultured bacterium
GGTCGAGAGATGAATGATTCTGACTGGAGTGACGCCAATCGTTTAAGCTTTGGGATGCTCCTGCGCGGTGACCGGATCGACGACGTGGGGCCCGACGGTCACAACTTGCGCGATGACACTTTCCTTATCCTGATGAATGCCTCTGATCGTCCGAAACGCTTTGTGCTTCCTCATGAGGCCGCGGGAGACCCTGCAGGTTGGGCGGTAATTCCAGAATCGGAGGGTGCGATCAAACGGGAAACGTCAGACGACGGCGAATCAGCGTTGGTTAAGCCAAATCTAATGGTCGTTTTTCGAGCAAACAGACGAGTCGAGGATCGCCGGACAACTGGCTAAGATCTGACGCTGGTCGCTCGTTTTAACGCCCGTACGTTTCCGCTAAGTTCGCCAACCAGCTTGTAGTAGCCAGCGTTAATTCGTCGTCCTTTAGTCTCCAGCGCCAGTTGTTCTCAACAGTGCCCGGCTCATTCATTCGGGTACCGCCGCCCAGTCCAAGGATATCTTGTACTGGTATCACAACCGTGTTTGCAACGGAAGCGTAGAGCGACGTGACGAATGCTTGATGCAGGGGAGTGGTCCGTGATTCGCCCAGGTAGCGCATCGCATAATCGCGAGCCCGTTGTACGGTTTCTTCATCCTGTGTGCTCTTGTTGTCCTGAAGCCATCCGGCAACCGTGTCGTTGTCGTGAGTACCAGAATACGCAACAAGGTTTCGGTCGTAATTGTGCGGCAGAAACTTGTTTTGCGAACCGGAATCAAACGCAAATTCCAATATTGCCATCCCGGGATAACCGTTGTTTTCGATTAAGCGAATGACGCCTTCGGTAATCATACCCAGGTCTTCCGCAATTAGCGGAATTGGTCCAAGCTCTGCTCTTAAGGAATCAAAGAACGCCTGGCCCGGACCCTCAACCCATTCACCGTTGATGGCAGTTTCTTCGTCGGCAGGTACCGACCAGTATGCGTCGAACGCACGGAAGTGGTCCAGTCGAACTATGTCTACAATTGAGAGAATCATCCGGACTCTTTTCGTCCACCACGCAAAACCGTCTTCTGCCATCCGGTCCCATCGATAGATCGGATTGCCCCAACGCTGGCCGGTTTCACTGAAATAGTCTGGCGGAACGCCGGCGACAGCAGTCGGATTCCCAACGTCGTCTAGATAGAACAATTCTGGATTAGCCCACACATCGGCGCTATCGTGAGCGACATAAATAGGCAGGTCGCCTACAATCTTGATGCTCCGGTCCTTGCAATAGCTTTGCAAATTTCGCCATTGTCGGAAGAAAAGAAATTGAGCAAACTCTTCAACACCGATCTGGTGGTGTAGCGATTTACGAGCAGATCGTAACGCGTCGGGGTGCCTTTCTCTAACATCCTGCGACCATTCAGTCCACGAACGGAGCGCGTTTGCTCGCTTGATTGCAGCGAAGAGAGAATAGTCATCAAGCCAGTAAGCGTTATCAGTCCTGAACTCGTCAAATTCGTCCTGCCGTTCTGTAGAATTTGAGCTGGAGAACGTTGCAAAAGCGTGCTCAATGAGTGTCCGTTTTTTCGCTGTCGCCTGTTCGAAGGCGACGTCTCCGGGAGAACCGCACTTTGCATTTTCGACATCAACAGTTGAGATCAGACCTTCTTCAAGAAGCAGCTCGGGACTGATGAGGAGGTCGTTGCCAGCAAAAGTCGATGGACTCTGATATGGAGAGTAGCCATAACCGATTGGCCCAACAGGAAGAATCTGCCAGAGGGATTGTTTCGACGCCGCAAGAAAATCGGCAAATCGGTACGCGTTTGGTCCCAGGTCTCCGATTCCAAAGGGACCCGGTAACGAAGTGAGGTGCAGGAGCAGCCCTGCATTTCTTGGATACATGTAGAGAAATTGCCGTGGCAGAAGGGTTAATGCCGTAGAAATGCGGCCCAATCAGTAAGATACGAAGGTGCGCAACCATCGCAACTTCCGGGCCGTACGAATAATCCGTCGACGAAGCTGATCCAGTCAAACCACCGCTCCAGAACGTTCAACCGAATGAAACAAGTCCTAGCGAATCTGTCGATTGCTGATTATCACTTCATCGTGGGTGTTGTCGAAAGTCCGTGGTCGCTCACAGATGACCGGGCGTTACGTTCTGCACTCGGACAATACGAATCGAGTGCAGCGCAGACTGATCGGGATACCTTGGATAGGTTGATAATAAAGGAGGTCGGCTACCTTGGAAGTTCGGACCTGGCCTACTTGTCCCGACAGATGGCTGGAAAGAACCCCGGCATGCCCTTCACAGCCATTGTCGGAGATGTTGCCCGTACACTTGACCTGCATCCAGATCGACTCGCCTCAATTGACGAGCAACTCGTAGATGTTGTGACGAGCTACGCCACTGTAAAATTCGCCGAACTTACGCCGGAGCAACAACAAGACATGCTGGTCGACCTTGGTGTAGACCGTAAGAGAGCCGAACAATTTGTAAAACGATCTGCCGGCGTATTTGCGCCTCCGCTCTTGATTGAAGCCTTCAACATCGTAATTGTCGAAGGATTGATCAAGCGAATTATTTTCGGCACAATCGCTCGTTTCCTCGGGCGCGAGGTAACCAGAAAACTGCTTGCGTTTATGCTTGGACGATTCCCTTGGTGGGTGAGTTGGGTTGGACCAGTTGCCTGGTTTGGATCGATCGGCTGGACAGTCCTGGATCTACAGGGACCGGCCTATCGCAAGACAATTCCAATTGTGCTTTACCTCGGCCTATGCGCTATGCGCGGCACACACGATCGTGTCGAATAGGTGGCCGATACGCATTTATCGGTTTCCAGATTCAGGTAATTATTTAAACGCCAATTTGTAGATCAACGACTATTGGATGTTTGTCGTTGCTCAGACTTAGCGCTCCCGCCTGAAT